>DASQUY010000029.1:0-2742 GCA_035641055.1 Acidimicrobiales bacterium
GGCCCGCCACCAGCGCACCCAGCGCCTCCGGGTCGGCGGCGACGGCGAGCACGGCCGAGGTGAGGCCCGCCTGGTCGATCGGCGTTACTGCCGCCTCGGCGCGCTCGGCGGCTGCCTCGCCGAGCGTCCGCGCCGCGGCCCGCAACTCGTCGGTCGCCCCCCGGACGTCGGTGCCGGAGCGAGCCGCGGCCGCGTCCTCGGCCGCCGCCGCCAGCCGCCCCACCGCCTCGGGCGCGGCGAACGCTGCGGCGTCGAGCGCCCACGCCAGCCGCTTGGGCTTGGCCAGCTTGCGGACCGCCGCCGCCTCGTCCCGGCGGCCCGCCGCCCGCAGCGTGCGAGCCAGCCCGTCCCGCTCCGCCACGAACTCGCCCGGCGGCCCGCCGTACAGAGCGGCGATGGCGGCGTCGAGGTCGTCGGGAGGCTGAGAGGCGTCCGGAGAGTCGGCGGGCACGCCGCGATCCTTGCCCATCGCGGTCCGGGTGCGCTCGCCACGTGCACCTGACACCCTGTCAGGTATGAACGATGTCCACACGATCCCGGCGGTCGTCGAGCGGGCCGCTGCTCGCTTCGCCGCCCGGGAGGCGCTGGTCGGCGGCGACCGGCGGCTGAGCTTCGCGGCGTTGGCGGACGCCACCGACGAGGCCGCTCGTGCCTTCGTCGCCCACGGCCTGGAGCCGGGCGACCGGGTGGCGATCTGGGCGCCGAACAGCGCCCACTGGGTCGTCGCCGCCCTCGGCGCCTACCGGGCCGGCGGCGTCGTGATCACGGTGAACACCCGCTTCAAGGGCGCCGAGGCGGCCCACGTGATCGGCGCCGCCGGCGCCCGCCTGCTGGTCACCGTCACCGACTTCCTCGACACCGACTACGTCGCCCTGCTCGAGGCGGCGGGGCGGCCGGCGTGCCTCGAGGGGACGGTCGTGCTGTCCGGGCCGGTCCCCGACGGTTGCGTCGGCTGGGCGGACTTCGTGGCCCGCGCCGCCGACGTCGATCCCGGGCTGGTGAAGGCCCGGGCGCAGGCGATGGCGCCCGACGACGTCGGCACGATGATCTTCACGTCCGGCACCACCGGCGCCCCGAAGGGCGCCATGCTGCGCCACGGGGCATCCGTGCGGGCCTACGACGCCTGGGCGACCGTCGTCGGGCTGCGGGAGGGCGACCGCTACCTCATCGTCAACCCGTTCTTCCATGCGTTCGGCCTCCTGGCCGGCATCGTCGCCTGCCTGGTGAAGGGGGCGGCGATCGTGCCCCAGGCCACCTTCGACGTGCCGAGCGTGATGCGTCGCGTCGACGAGGAGCGCATCACGATGCTGCCCGGACCCCCGACGCTCTACCAGACGATCCTCGATCACCCCGATCTCGGCCGCTTCGACCTGTCGTCGCTGCGCCTCGCCGTGACCGGGGCCGCCACGGTGCCGGTCGAGCTGATCCGCCGTATGGCGTCGGAGCTGACCTTCACGAACATCGTCACCGGCTACGGGCTCACCGAAGCCACCGGCATCGTCACGATGTGCCGGCACACGGACGACCCGGAGACGATTGCCACCACGGCGGGCCGGCCCATACCGGGGGTCGAGGTCCGGACGGTCGACGAGGGCGGCCGTGCCGTGGCAGTGGACGAGCCGGGCGAGGTGGTGGTCCGGGGCTACAACGTCATGGCGGGCTACGTGGGCGACCCCGAGGCCACGGCCGCGGTCGTCGACGCCGACGGCTGGCTGCACACCGGCGACGTGGGGGTGCTCGACGCCCACGGGAACCTGCGCATCACCGACCGGATCAAGGACATGTTCATCGTCGGCGGCTTCAACGCCTACCCGGCGGAGATCGAGAACACGATGATGGGCCATCCCGCCGTCGGCCAGGTGGCGGTGATCGGCGTGCCCGATCCCCGACTGGGCGAGGTGGCCAAGGCGTTCGTCGTGCCCCGGTCCGGGGCGACGGTGGACGAGGCGTCGCTCATCGCCTGGTGCCGCGAGCGCATGGCCAATTACAAGGTCCCCCGCTCGGTCGAGGTCGCCGACGCCCTGCCCCTCAATGCCAGCGGCAAGGTCCTCAAGTACGTCCTGCGGGACCGGGCGGGTACTTCGCCGCCAGGCGGCGGACCGTGTTGACGTTGCGGATGGTCGTCGGGGCGTCCAGCACCTTCTCGAACGCCGCGGCCGCCAGGGTCGAGGCCTGCATGCCGCCGCCCCGGATGCGCCAGCGGATCTCGCGGTCGTGGACCACCACCCGGTCGGTCTCGTTGGACAGCGCCGCCATCGACCGTGCCCGGGCGGTCGAGGGCCGGCGCCCCAGGAACCCGACGTAGGACGTGTCGCCCTCGGCGACGTCGAGGCCGGGGAACGGCTCGTGAGCGGCGATCCGGGCCACGTCGGCGTCCGTGCGGAGGAACGTCGCCACCTCGTACCCGAGCGCCTCCCGGAGCTGGGCGGCGATGCGCGCCTCCAGGTCGCCCGGCTCGCGGTCGTCGTCCTCGAAGATGACGTTGCCGCTGGCGATGAAGGTGGCGACCCCTCGCAGCCCGAGCGCCCCCATGTGGCGGCGCAGGTCGCCCATCTTGACCGTGTGCCCGCCAACGTTGATCCCCCGCAGGAAGGCGATGTAGCGCGGCATGGGCGACGACGTTACGCGGGGGCTCGTCAACCGATCTCGTCGACGAGTCCCCACGCCCCCGCGGTCGCGGCGTCGATGGTGCGGCCGGTGAGGGCCAGCCACGCCGTGCGGTGGCGGCCGATGCGGCGGGGG
>DASQUY010000030.1:0-5692 GCA_035641055.1 Acidimicrobiales bacterium
AGGCACCGGTCGGTTTCGCGCCGATCGCCATCGGCCTAGCGCTTGTGCTGATCCACCTTGTGAGCATCCCGGTCACCAACACGTCGGTGAACCCGGCCCGCTCCACGGCGCCGGCCGTGTTCGTCGGGGGCGACGCCCTCGAGCAGCTGTGGCTGTTCTGGGTGGCCCCGCTGGTCGGTGGCGCGCTGGCCGGGTTCGTGCACAGCCGGGTCGTCGAGGAGCGGGCCGTGACGGTGGAGGGCTACGGCGAGACCCTGGTCGAACCCGAGGCCTGAGAACGTGCCCACGCCGCGACCCGGTCCCGGAGGACCCGCAGGCTGACCGTCGCCGCCCCCAGCACGGTGTCGTGGAAGCCGGCCATGGTGAACCCGGGCCCGAGCGCGGCCCGGGCCTCGTCCCGCAGGCGCAGGATCTCCCGCTGGCCCACCTTGTAGGCGAGGGCCTGGCCGGGCATGCCCACGTACCGGTCGACCTCGACCTCGATCTCCTCCCGGTTGACCGGGGCGTTGGCCACCATGAAGTCGACCGCCTGCTGCCTGGTCCACCCCATGGCGTGCAGGCCGGTGTCGACCACCAGCCGGCAGGCCCGCCACGAGTCGCTGGCGAGCATGCCGAGGCGGTCGACGTCGGTCTCGTACAGGCCCATCTCGTCGGCCAGCCGCTCGGTGTAGAGCGCCCAGCCCTCGACGAACGCCGTGTGCCCCCACGACAGGCGGCGGAACGCCGGCAGGTCGGTCTGCTCGGCGGCGATGGCGAGCTGCAGGTGGTGGCCGGGGATGGCCTCGTGGAAGGCGATGGACGCGGTCTCGGCGCGGCCCCGCTTGGTGGGCTCGTGCAGGTTGACGTGGTACTCGCCGGGGCGGCTGCCGTCGGGCGCCGGGGGCGAGTAGTAGGCCGCCGGGGAGTCGGCGGCCAGGTAGTCCGGCACCGGCTTCAGCTCGCACGGCGCCTGGGGCAGGATGCCGAACCAATCGCCGATGGCGGCGCGGGCCGCCTCGAGGCGGGCGGTGGCGTGGGCCAGGATCTCGTCGCCGTCCCGGTAGCGCAGCGCCGGGTCGTCGAGGAGGCGGGAGAAGATCTGGCTGAGCTCGGTCGTGCCGAAGGCGCGCCCACCCACCTCGACGTACTCGCTCGGCAGCTTCTCGGTGACCTCGGCCATGCCGATGGTGTGCAGCTCCTCGGGCGTCAATGGCAGGCCGGTCTGCAGCTCGATGAGCGCGCTGTACAGGTCGGCGCCCCCGTCGAGCCAGTGGAGGCCCGGCCGCTCGTCGGGCCGGGCAACGGGCAGCAGCTCGTCGCGCAGGGCGTCCCGGTAGCGGGCGAACGCCGGGCGCAGGTCGTCGCGGACGACATCGGTGAGCTGGCCTCGCCACGCCTCCAGCCTGTCCCAGCCCTCGGGCCCGGTGAGGTTGGCGAAGGGGTCGGACTCGAGCGGCGACGCCAGGTAGCCCTCCACCTGGTTGATCGACCGTTCGACGTTGATGCGCGCCGGCGTGCGCCCGGCGGCCAACCCCTCCCGCCAGCGCTCGGCGGCCTGGTCGAGCATGCGCCCGAACTGACGGGCCCGCTCCAGAGCCATGGTGGCGTGCTCCGGCTCCGGCGCCTGGAGCTGGGAGGCGGTGATCAACAGGTCGGCGTGGACGCCCTGCATCTGGTCGGACGTCAGCTCCGCCAGCCGCAGGTCGATGGCCCGGATGCCGTCGTCGAGCTCGTGGATCAGCAGGTCGCGGGTCACCCGGTCGGTCTCGTCCATCTCGCCGTCGACGGCGGCGGCCCGGTCGCGGAAGCCCGCCCACGTCGTGCGGAGCTCCTGCTCGTGGGAGGCCGACAGATCGTCGGCGCGGTCGTCGTAGCGGTGGTCGCCGAGGAACGAGGCGAAGAGCGGGCTGGCCTCGAGCTTGGCCTCCCAGTACTCGTCGGCGATGGTGCGGATGGTGTCGTCGGCAGTCACCCGCTCATGCTGCCCGATGCCCGGGGCAGGATGGCGGGCGTTATTGCCTCGGGGCTCAGCGGAGGATGTCGGCGGTGCGGGCGGCCCGGGCGTCGAGCACCCGGCGGGGGTGCCGGCCGTCGACGTACCCCAGGAACGGCGGGTAGACGTTGTAGCCCAACAGCTCCTGCAGGCGTTCGGGCAGCTCCCGGACGGTCTCGGGGGGCACGGCGACGAGCTGCGTCTCCTGGGGCCGAAGCCACGAGACCACGTACTCGAGCAGCAGGCCGGGCCGGGGCCGGTCGGTGGTGTTGGCCCCGCCGCCGTGCCACAACCCGCCGTGGTAGACGAGCACCGACCCGGCCGGCATCGTGGCCTGCACCACGTCGCGCTCGTCGGGCCGGCGGTCGGGGTCCCAGCGGTGGCTGCCGGGGACGAAGCGGGTGGCACCGTTGGCGTCGGTGAAGTCGCACAGGGCCCACATGCTGTTGACCACCACCGGCGGGTGGGGACGGGCGAGCGGGTAGATGCCATCGTCCCGGTGCAGAACCTGCGCCTTCTCGCCCGGGCCGATCTGCAGTGCCACGGGGGCCGAGAACTGGTAGTGCCCGCCGAGCGCATGGTCGAGCGCCGCGAGCAGCAACGGGTGGACGGCCAGGTCGTCGAACGCCCGGGTCTTGGCGAACACGGCGTAGACCCGCTGCGTCCGGAATCCCTCGAAGAAGTTCCGCCCGGGGGGCGTGTCGGCGAACAACCCGGCGAGCGCCGACAGGCGGCGCTCCACGTCGGCCGGCGGCAGCACGCGCTCCACCAGGGCGTAGCCGTGCTCGTCCAGCGAGGCCGCCACGTCGTCGGCGCTCGCATCCGGTCCCAGGCGCACGAGCGTCATGCCGTGACGATAGGGGACCGGCCGGCCGGTCGGCCGGGAGAACCGCCGCACCCTCCCAGCCGACCGGGCCGGGGCCCGTAAGCCCCCAGGTCCCGGAGCCCGCCGGGAGGGGGGCCGACGGGCTCGGGGGACCGGGTGAGCTGCTCGGTGGCGGCTTCCCTCGCGGTCGTGTTAGGTAACCCTAATCACAGAGTGCTTGTCAGCACAGAGCGTTCCGGCGCCAAGCTTCGGTGTCACAAGTACCGTGAACGACATGTATCGGGTTGAGCTCGTGGCGACGCTTGCCGGTGATCGGCGTCTGACCGACGACGGGATCACCGATCTGATCGAGTCGGTTGCTGACGAGCTCGACCAGCACTCCGTGGAGCCGTCCGTGGGCACCCAGCGAGCCGGCGACGACGTGGAGATGACCGTGTCGGTGTCGCTCGACGACCTAGAGGAGTGGGACGCCTTGGCTCGCGGACTGTCCGCGGTGAAGGCGGCGTTCGACAGCGCGGGGATCCGCTCGGCCGGTCCCGTGCAGCCCCGAGACCTGCGGTCGCACGTATCGCATCTCCGAGCCGCGTGACACTCGCCCGGGTCTACTCCCGGGGTCGTTCCTTCCGGCCGGCCTTGAGCAGCTCCACCATCTCGGCGATGCGCTCGGCCCTGACGTCGGCCCGGCGCTTGGTGGCGTCGATCCAGCGCAGGTAGGCGCGCCGGTAGAACTGCGCCAGCGAGTCGAAGAAGGCGCCCGCCTCCGGCTCGGCCTCCAGGGCGGCGTCCACGTCCGGCGCCAGGTCGGCGCGCTGCGGCCCCTCCGGGGCGAGGACCACGTCCACCGTGTCGCCCGGCCCGATGCCGCAGTCACGGCGCCAGGCAGGGCCCAGGAGGATGCCGTGGGCGTGACCGAGCGGCTCCACGACCGCGCGCACGCCCATCCCGTTGACGGTGCCGTGGACGCGGTGCTCGGGCTTGGCCCCCCACGCCTCATCCGGGTCGAACGGCACCGGCACCAGCACGCGCCGCCGCCCGTCCGTCGTCACCGTGGCCGTGTAGCTGCGGGAACTGCTCACGACACCATCCTGTCGCGTGGCGGGCGTGCCCTGGCCAAAGGTGCCTCGACGGGGGACAATGGGTGAGGTCATCGACGACCCGCCCGGTCGGCCGCTCCCCGGCCGGGTGGACCCGAGGGGGTCACCATGAGCGAGCACCCCAACGTCGCCCGCATCGTCCGAGGCTACGAAGCGTTCGCGGCGCGGGACATCAACGGCGTGCTCGGCCTGCTGTCCGAGGACATCGTGTGGCACGTCAGCGGCGGGTGCTTCGCCGGCGATCGCAAGGGCCGCGACGAGGTCACCGCCCACTTCCACGAGCTGGCCGCCTTCACCGGGGGCACGCTGCTGCTGAACGTGCTCGAGGTCTTCGCCGACGACCACCACGCCGTCGCCCACGTCCGCGAGACCGCCACGCGGGCGGCGGACGGCGCCCGCCTCGACGTCCGGGAGGCACACGTGTTCCACCTCAACGGCAACGGCCGCGCCGTCGAGTGGTGGCACATCCACTCCGACCCGGACGCCTACGAGGCGTTCTTCGCCTGATACACCCGAACTTGCGGTGCTTAGAGGGGCTATGACCCCCCTAACCACCGCAAGTTCGAGCGAAAGGGTCAGGTCGGGAAGTCGCCGGCGTCGACCCGGAGCTGGCGCAGCAGCTCGGTGAGCCGGTCGAGGTCACCCTCGGGCAGCACCCCGATCCCGAACTCGACGGCCGTCACCGCCTCCGTGGCCTTCTCCACCACCTGCCGGCCGTCGTCGGTGACCTGGGCCAACACCGTGCGGCGGTCGGTGGGATGCGGGATGCGCCGGGCCAACCCCTGCTGCTCGAGCCGGTCGATGATGTTGGTGACGCTCGTCGGATGGAGCATGAGCCGGTCGCCCATCTTCCCCATCGGCAGCTCGCCGCGCCGGCTGAAGTACAGCAGGACGAGGGCCTCGTAACGGGCGAACGTCAGGTCGAAGGGCCGCAGGGCCTCGTCGACGCGGGCGATCACGATCTGCTGCACGCGCATGATCGACGTGACGGCGGCCATGGCCGCGGGTGCGCCCCACCGGTGGGACTCCCACTGACGGCGGGCCTCGGCGATGGCGTCGAAATGGAGGGGGTGCTGACTTCCCACCGGGCAGATCCTATGTCGGATGTCCAGCCTTCCGACGACAAACTCTAGGTGGACAAATACTCGGTCGTCCAACTATCCTTGTGAACGTGAGCACTGGGGGCAACCAGAGGGGGATCCACCGCCCGATCCACCCCGTGCGGCTGGTCACCGCGGCCAGCCTGTTCGACGGCCACGATGCGGCCATCAACGTGATGCGGCGGATCCTGCAGTCGCAGGGCGCCGAGGTCGTTCACCTGGGCCACAACCGCTCGGTCGACGACGTCTTGCGGGCGGCCGTGCAGGAGGACGTCCAGGGGGTGGCGGTCAGCTCCTACCAGGGCGGCCACCTGGAGTACTTCCGCTACCTGGTCGACCAGCTGAGGGCCGAGGGGCGGCCGGAGATCAAGGTGTTCGGCGGTGGCGGCGGGGTCATCGTCCGCGACGAGATCGACCAGCTCCACGGCTACGGCGTGACCCGGATCTTCGCCCCGGAGGACGGGCAGCGGCTGGGTCTGGCACCGATGGTCAACACGATCATCGAGGCGTGCGACGTCGACCTGGGCGAGGCCGCTCCTCTGCCGGCCGTCGACGACGTCCTGGCCGGGAGCCACCGGGCGCTGGCCCGGGCGATCACGGCCATCCAGGGCGGCACGCTCGGTCGCGGCGAGCTCGCCGACCTGCGCCACGCCGCCGGCCGGCGGGCCGTGCCCGTGCTCGGCGTCACCGGCACCGGCGG
>DASQUY010000031.1:0-10151 GCA_035641055.1 Acidimicrobiales bacterium
ACGACCTCGCCGTCGCGCTGGCCGAGCTCAGCCCCGAAGTACGCCGGCTCGTCTGGCGACAAGGTGGCCGGTGCGTTGACCACGGCGGCGTAGACCACCCCGTCGGCATGGGACGGCGGCGTGAGGACGCCGCCGTAGGTGCCCGGCGCGACCTCGGTCGGGCCGTCGAGGGTGGTCAGATCGTCGTGTCGATGCTCGCCCACCGGCCGCTCCCACAGCACCGAGCAGTCGTCGGCGTCGAGTCCGACGAGGATGCCGGACTTCCCGGCGCTCACGACCGTCTCGCCCCCGCCGGCGTCGGGCTCGGCGTCGGCGATGAGGGTACGGACCTGGTCCCGATCGAACAGGTCGTGCGGTATCACCTGGTGGTACCAGCGGAGCGCACCGGTCCGCAGGTCGAGTGCGACGACGGAGTTCGTGTAGAGGTTCGGACCCGGCCGGCTCGAGCCGTTCGGCCACTCCGGTGTGCCCGGGAACGGCGCCGGGTTGGCGACTCCCACGTAGACGAGCTGCCGCCGCTCGTCGACCGCCGGCGGGTACCACGCCCCGCCACCGGAGTTCACCTCGGGGTGGCCCCAGAGATCGCCCTCGACGGTGTCGAAGGTCCACCGCACGTCGCCGGTGGCGGCGTCGAGGGCGTACACCACGCCGCGGTCGCCGGGCGTGTAGATCCCCTGGGTGCTGATGGGCACGGAGCTCACGATGACGACGTCGCCGACGACGATCGGCTGGATGTCGATGCCGGTCGTCGGCGTTGCCGTCACATCCGTGGACCAGATCTGGGAGCCGTCGCCACGGTCGAGGGCGACGACGCCCTCGGAGCCGTCGAGCGCGTAGACCCGGTCGGTGTCGACGGCGACGCCGAACGGCCCGATGTTGAACCCGGTCGGCTCGGACGTCCATATCTGCTCGCCCGTGGCCAGATCGACGGCCACGACCTGGCCGGACGCGCCGGCGACGTAGACGGTGTCGTCCAGCACGATCGGCACCGTCGACAACGCCCCGGCGTCCGGCAGCTCCGCCCGCCAGAGCGGCACGACGTCCCCGATCGATGCGCTCGAGATGCGGGCCTCGGGCACGGCACGCGAGTTGGCGAGGTCATGGCCCGCCGTGGGCCACTCCCCCGTCGGCCGCTGGGCATCGGACGTGGACCTCGCCGTCGCTGCCTCACGATCGCCGCTACCCCCGGACGAGCAGGCGGCGATGGCCAGGGCTGCCGCCCACCACCACCACCAGACGGAGCGGGTCATCGGCGGGACGCTAGCGCCGCCCCCCAGGACTCGAGGCAATCGCCGTCGATCTCCAAGACTCGAGGCAATGACCGCCGGCAGCGGCGGGTATTACCCCGAGAGTTCCGAAACGGCGGGTATTGCCTCGAGTCCTGGGTCCCTCGCGGCAACGACCTTGCCAGCGCGCTCGCTCGCTACTACGTTTGCTACGAGATTTCCGAATCCCGCTCAACAAGTGCCGGGAGATCGGAGGGAGGCCCATGGACCGCTATCTCGTCGTCTCGGCTGACGGACACGCCGGCCCTCCGGCCGAGCAGTATCGCGACTACCTGGACGAGCGCTTCCGGGACGAGTTCGACGAGCACCAGAGGTCGCTGGCGGAGTTGCGCGAGCTCCAGCGCGCGGCGCGGGACAACGACGAGTTCCGCAGGAGCTGGGAGGAGGAGACGGGCGGCGACGGGGGCCTCACCGCGGCCTACGACTCGGACGTCCGCAACCGGGTGCTCGACCAGGAGGGCGTGGCCGCCGAGGTGCTCTTCCCCGACGCCGACGTGCTCGGCACCGGCCGGATCGCCGCCTCCCCCTTCGGGTCCGGACTGGCCGGCGGCGCCGGGCAGGCGCCCGACAAGGCGCTGGCGGGCGCCAAGGCGCACAACCGCTGGCTGGCCGACTTCGTCCGGCAGTCGCCGGAGCGCCGCATCGGCATCGCCCTCGTGCCGATCCTCCACGACATCGACGCCGCCGTGGACGAGATCCGTGCCGCCCACGACATGGGGCTCCGGGGCATCATGATCCCGACCCGGTGGTTCGACGCGCCGGCGTACCACGACCTCCGCTACGAGCCGGTGTGGGAGGCCTGTGAGGAGCTGGGCATGCCCGTCCACACGCACTCCGGTGCGGGACCGGCCGACTACGGCGACGGCCCCGGGATGCTGGCGATCTACACCACCGAGGCGTACTGGTGGGCCGCCCGGCCCCTGTGGGTCCTGCTCTGGTCGGGCGTGTTCGAGCGGCATCCGGGGCTGCGCTACGTGTGCGCCGAGAACGGCGCGTGGTGGGCGCCGGACATCCTCCACAAGTCGGACGAGAAGTGGGTGGGGGGCCACAACACGGCCAAGTTCGGCGACCTCTTCCGCCAGCAGCTCAAGATGAAGCCGAGCGACTACTTCCACCGCAACTGCTTCCTGGCGGCGTCCACGCCCGGGGTGGAGGACATCGCCCGCCGGCACGACGTGGGCATCGGCAACCTGCTGTGGGGCAACGACCTCCCCCACCCGGAGGGGACGTTCCCCCACACCCGCAAGTGGATCCGGGAGCGCTTCCAGGACGTGCCCCGCGACGAGGCGCGTCGCATCCTGGGCGAGAACGCCGTCGAGCTCTACCAGCTCGACCGGGACGACCTTGCCCCGATCGCCGAACGCATCGGGCCCACCGTCGATGAGGTCCACGGCGCCGCCGTCTCGTAGGTCACGAACGGGTCGCCGCCGCCATGTCCTGGCGCCTCTAAACCCAGCTACCATCACCTGAACGTTGGTTCAATGCAGCGAGGGGGTCCCGTGCCTGCACGAGACGTCGGCTTCCCGGTGTTCGACGCCGACAACCACATGTACGAGACGCGGAAGGCGCTGACGCAGCACCTTCCCGAGCCCTACAAGGGGGCGATCGACTACGTCGACGTGCACGGCCGGACGAAGATCATGGTGCGGGGCATGGTCAGCGAGTACATCCCCAACCCGACGTTCGATCGCGTGGGCCGGCCCGGGGCGCTGGCCGAGTACTTCAAGCGGGGCAATCCCGACGGGAAGTCGCAGCGCGAGCTGATCGGGCGGGGTATCGACTGCCTGCCGGCGTTTCGCGACCCGGCCGCACGGCTGGCGCTCATGGACGAACAGGGCGTCGACTACGCCAACATGTACCCGACGCTCGCCAGCCTCGTCGAGGAGCGCATGCGCGACGACCCCGACCTGTGCGCCGCCGCCATCCACGCGCTCAACCAGTGGATGCACGAGACCTGGACCTTCGCCTACGAGGGCCGCATCTTCCCGGTGCCGGTCATCACGCCCGGCCTCGTCGAGAACGCGGTCGCCGAGCTGGAGTGGGTCGTCGACCACGGCGCCCACGTCGTGCTCATGCGGCCGGCGCCCGCCTGGGGCTACCGGGGGCCGCGGTCGTTCGCGCTGCCGGAGTTCGACCCCTTCTGGGAGCGGGTGCAGGACACGGGCGTGCTCGTGGTCCTGCACTCGTCGGACACCGGCTACACCCGCTACACCAACGAATGGGAGGGCACGCAGTCCGAGGCGCTGGCGTTCGGCAAGCCGCGTCCGTTCACGGCGGCCGTCGAGGCCGGGCACCGGGACATCCAGGACGCCATCACGTCGATCATCTGCCACGGGGCCCTGTGGCGGTTCCCCAGGGTGCGCATCGCCGCCGTCGAGAACGGCGCCGCGTGGGTGCCCGTGCTCCTCGCCAACCTCGACCACGCGCACCGCCACATGCCCCAGGAGTTCCCCGAGCATCCGGCGGAGACCTTCCGGCGGCGGGTCTGGGTGCATCCGTTCCACGAGGAGGACCCGCACGAGCTGATCGACCTCGTCGGCCCCGACCACGTCATCTTCGGGTCCGACTTCCCCCACGTCGAGGGCTTGGCCGAGCCCCTGTCGTTCCTCGACGAGATCTCCGACCTCCCCGACGACGACGTCCGCCGGATCATGGGCGGCAACATGCTCGGGCTCCTCGGCGTGCCGGCCGCCGCCTGACCTCGACGAGCACCCGAGGGGAGAGCACCTGTGCCGGAGGACATTCGCGAGGTCCCGGTCGAGGAGTACTGGAAGCACTTCGAGCGGCGCTGGACCGGGCTGTTGAGCTACCGGTACCTGGGCCGGTCGCACGCAGGGGTGGACCAGGGCGCCGGCGACACGATGCGGCTGCGGCACGACATGCGCAACCCCGCCGGCGGCATCATGGCGGCCCCGCTGTGCATCGCCTCGCCGGAGGCGGGGGGCATGGCCGACGACGCCTTCGTGCCCAATCCCGTCATCGCCTCGCTGCACGTCCTCGACGACGCCCGGGAGGTCCGGGAGATACTCATCCGGCGCGAGACGATCCGGGTCGGGCGCCAGATGGGCTTCAGCCGCTCCGAGATCGTCGACGCCGCCGACCCCGGGCGGGTCATCGCCCTGTCCGAGGGCATGGGGGTGAGCATCGGTACGCCTCCCGCGGGGTTCGAGCCGGTCGACAACCCGGCGCTGGTGATCGAGGACTCGCCGTCGCTGCCGCCGCTCCACGAGGTGTTCGGCGCCCGGCGGCGTGCCGACGGCGCCTGGGAGCTGCCCGAGCTGAGCGACGAGCTGTCCTCGCCAGACGCGGCCCTGCACCTGGGACCGATCCACGTGGTGCTCGAGGCGGCGGCGATGGAGCTGGCGGCGGCCGATGCCGGCACCGACAGGCTGCAGGTGGAGGGCTGGCACGTCATGTTCGTGGCCCGGGGCAAGGTCGGCCCGTTCCGGGTCGACGGCTCGGCGTCGGCCGCCGGCAACCTAGGCCGCACCGGCTGCCGGCTCTCGCTGCACGACGAGGGCAACGGCGACCGGGTCGTCACCACCGCGTCGGCGGTCTTCCGGGGGGTGGCGTAGCGCCCCCGCCCAAACTGGTTGCAGCCATACGGCATATGACCGCACAGCTACAACCAGAATGAGTGGTGCCGCCGACCTACCCGCTTGTCGTAGGTGGCGCCGGCGGCCTCGGCGTCCCAGGTGGACGGCGTGACGCCCTCCTCCCGCAGCTGCCGCTTGAGCACGCGGCCGACCGGGGAGCGAGGGAGCTCGGCGCGGAGCTCGATGTAGCGGGGCACGGCGAAGTACGGCAGCTCGTCGACGCACCAGCGGAACAGCTCCTCCTCGTTGACCGAGGCACCGTCCGCCACCGTGGCCGTCACCTTGAGGTCGTCCTCGGTCAGCGGGCTCGGCACGGCGTGGACGGCGACGTCGGCCAGGGAGCCGTGGGACATGAGGATGCGCTCGACCTCGAAGCTCGAGATGTTCTCGCCGCGCCGCCGTAGGTAATCGGCCTTGCGGTCGACGAAGAACAGGTAGCCGTCCTCGTCGACCCGCCCGATGTCGCCTGTGTGGTACCACCAGTTCCGGCTTGCCTCGACCGTCGCCTCCGGTCGGCCCCAGTAGCCCTCGAACATCGTGTGCGGTCGCTTCGGCCGCACCACGATCTCCCCCTCGCTCCCCGGCGGCAGTTCGTGGTCGTCGTCGTCGAAGACCCGGACGTCGAAGTACTCGTCGTTGACAACCCCGGCGGCGTTGGGCTTGTTCGCCATCCCGGGCGGCTGCCACGACACCAGCGACGCCTCCGTCGTGCCGTAAGCACCGCTGAAGGTGTCGACCCCGAAGCGCTCCTTCAGGATGGCGTCGACCTCGACCGGCAGCGGGGCGGCGC
The DNA here is from genome assembly GCA_035641055.1 of Acidimicrobiales bacterium. Classification (GTDB taxonomy): domain Bacteria; phylum Actinomycetota; class Acidimicrobiia; order Acidimicrobiales; family VFJN01; genus DASQUK01. The sequence goes on from DASQUY010000031.1 coordinate 5,673, forward strand.
CGATGAGCCGCAGCGTCGTGTTGGCGTCCGGCGCCCCCGATCGGGGCATCTCGGGTCGGTCGCCGTCGTGGGCCAGCAGGTAGGCCATCGTTCCCAGCGTCGACGTGACGGTGGCGCCGGTGCGGTTGATCTCCGGCCAGAACCTCGACACCGAGAACCGCCGCTCGATCGCCGCCCGCCCGCCGTACACCAGCGGCCCCAGCACGGCGGTGACGATGGCGTTGAAGTGGAACAGCGGCAGCGGCGTCCACATGACGTCGGCGGCGGTCCGGCGCCAGCAGATGCCGATCTGGCGGGACAGCACCTCGTGGTAGCGGTGGCTGAGCATGCAGCCCTTCGACGGGCCGGTCGTGCCGCCCGTGTAGAGGAACGTCGCCAGGTCCGACGGACGCACCGCAGGGTCCGGCGCCACCGGCGCCGCCGCCACCCGGTCGTCCCAGGCGTCGTCGCCCACCACGACCGTGTGGTCGAGCGTCGCGACGTCGCCGACGACCGGCTCCGCCCGCTCCCGCAGCGACGGCTCCACGAGCAGCACCTTCGATCCCGAGTCGGCGAGCTGGTGCCGGAGGTACTCGCCCTTGTAGGCGGTGTTGATCGGCACGGCGACGGCGCCGGCCAGCACGATCCCCCACCACGCCAGGGCGGCGTCCGGCGAGTTCTCCACGAGCGTCGCCACCCGGTCACCCGGCCCGACGCCGAGGTCGCGCAGCACCCCGCCGATCCGCCGGCCCCGATCGGCGACGTCGGCGGCCGACAGCTTCGTGCCCACGACGTCGAGGTACTCCCCGTCGGCGTCCTCGTCGAGCCTCCGGTGGAGGAGGTCCACCACCGTCCGCTCGTCGCCCTCGACGATCCACGTCCGCTCGGTCTCAGCCCCGGTTCGGTCGTTCATCGTCGCTTCCCCCCTCGCTGTCGGCGTGCCTGCCCGCCGCGAGCTCCCGGCGCAGCACCTTGCCGATGTCGTTGCGCGGCAGCCGGTCGACGTAGGTGAACCCGGCAGGGACCTTGTAGGCGGCCAGCCGTTGGCGGGCCACGCCCCGGAGCCGCTCGTCGGTGTCCGGCCCGCCCTCGTGGCTGTCCCGGAGCACGACGTAGGCCCAGGGCACCTCGCCCACGCGCTCGTCCGGGCGGGCGGCGACGGCGACGTCGGCCACGGCGGGATCGGCCCGGAGCACGTCCTCCACCTGGTCCGGGAAGACCTTGAGTCCGCTGCGGTTGATGACATCCGAGCGCCGGCCGGTGAGCCACAGGAAGCCGTCCTCGTCGACGTGGCCGATGTCCCCGGTGTGCACGAACCCGTCGGCGGTGACGCGGCCGCGGTCACCTCGGCCGAGGTAGCCGGCCATCGCGAACGGCGAGCGCACCAGCACCTCCCCGTCCTCTCCCGTGGGCACCTCGTCGGCGGCATCGTCGACGATGCGGATCGAGACGCCCGGATGGGGCTTGCCGGCGGCGCCGCGCTTGGCCCGGCCGTAGGTGCGGGCGTCGGCGGCGGTCCAGCCGGCGACCTCGCCGCCGAGCTCGGTCTGGCCGTAGCCGTTGAGCACCGGGATGCCGAACCGGTCTTCGAAGCGCTCGGCCAGGGTGACCGGCAGCGAGGCGGTGCCGTTGCGGACGAAACGCAGTGGCGCCAGGTCCGGCACGTCGCTGTCGACCAGCGCGGCGAGCATCGCCGGGGCCAGCACGACCGATCGGATCCCGTGGTCCCGGACGAGCCGGGCGAGCTCTCCGGCGTCGAACGGGGACAGCACCACGATCGGGCTGCCCTGCAGCAAGGCGAAGCACACGCTGTAGATGCCCGACCAGAGGTAGAGCGGGAAGGCCACGAGGTTGGGCATAGGCGGCCGGGGCGCCCCGCCATCCGAGGACCGCGGCCGGATCGAGGCGACGACGGCCTCCATGGCGGAGGTCAGCGTCGCACGGCGCAGCAGCACCGGCTTCGGCCGTGCGGTCGTACCCGACGTATAGAGCACGAGGGCGATGTCCGGGGCGACGTCGCCGGGTGCGGCGGCACCGCTGCGTGTGCCGTGCCAGCCGAGGCCGGCACCGACCTCCAGGATCGTCCGGTCGGCGAAGACCTCGGCCCGGCGCGCCTCGCCAGCGGGAACGAGGACGGCGGCCGGCGCCAGCTCGTCGGCCATGGACCCCAGCTCCGCATCCGTGAGCCGGGGGTTGAGGGGCGCGAACGACGCGCCGCGGCGCCACGTCCCGAACAGCCCCGCCACGATCCCGGGGCCCGACGGCAGGCACGACGCCACGACCTGACCGGCGCCGACGCCGCGATCCGCCAGCGCCGCAGCCAGCTCGTCGGCGCTGGCGGCGAGCTCGGCGCGGCTGAGCTGCCGGCCCTCGACCATGAGGACGGTGTCGCGGTCGTCGCCGTCGTGGAGAAGGTCGGCGAGGCGCAGCCCGGCGTCGCTCATGCCGGCGGCGCCCATCGGGGCTCGCGCTTGTCGGCGAACGCCTGGGGACCCTCGGTTTGATCGGGGTGCCCCCACAGGGACACGAGCTCGGCGGCGCCGGCGCGGCAGGCGTCGGTGAGCCCGACCTCGAGAGCGCCCCACAGGGCCCGCTTCGTGGCGGCCATGGCGGCGGGGCTGTTGCGGGCGACCGTCTCCGCCAGCTCCTGGGCCCGCTCCCGCAGCCGCTCGGGCGGGTCGACGACCTCGCTGACCATGCCCAGCTCCTAGGCCCGCTCGGCCGCCATGCGCTCGTGACGGCCCAGGAACGCCATACGCATCACCGCCTCCACCGGCATCTTGCGCATCAGCCCGATGGCCTCGATCGACACGACCTGGCCAACCGACACGTGGGGGTCGAAGAACTGGGCGTCCGAGGCGCAGATGACGATGTCGGCATCCGCGATCCAGTGGAACCCCCCGCCGGCGCAGATGCCGTTGACGGCAGTGATGACCGGCTTCCACACCTCCTGGTGCCAGGCCGTGAAGTGCAGGTCGAAGTCCTCGAGGCTCTGCCGGTAGCGCTCCATGCCCACGCCATCGGTGGCGATCTCGGCGACGTCGACCCCGGTCTGGAGGGCACGGCCCTCGCCCGTGTGCACGATCACGCGCACGTCGGGGTCGGCGTCCAGCTCCTTCCACGCCTCGGCGAACTCGTCCCGCATGCGGGCGTTCATGGCGTTGAGCTGATCGGGCCGGTTGTTGATCAGCCAGCCCACCGGGCCGTGCCGCTCGACCTTCAGGCACTCGTACGTCATGACGTCTCCCATCGGGGTTCGCGTCTCTCGGCCCACGCCAACGGGCCCTCGGTCTGGTCCGGGTGGCCCCACAGGCCCACCAGCTCCCGGGCGCCCCTTCGAGACGCCTCGGTCAGGTCGTGCTCGAGGGCGCCCCACAGGGCCCGCTTGGTGGCCGCCATGGCGGCCGGGCTGTTGCGGGCGATCAGCTCACCCAGCTCCTGGGCTCGTTCCCGGAGGCGCCCGTCGTCGACGACCTCGGAACAGATCCCGAGCTGGCGGGCGCGGGCGGCGTCGACGCGTTCGTGGCGACCGGTCAACGCCATCCGCACGATTGGTTCCATCGGCGACTTGCGCACCAGGGCGATGGCCTCGTACGCCGTCACCTGGCCGACCGACACGTGGGGATCCAGGAACACGGCACTGCCCCCCGCGATCACGATGTCGGCGTCGGCCACGAAGTGCAGCCCGCCACCGGCGCACGTGCCGTTGACCGCCGCGATCACCGGCTTGGACACCTGGTTGTGCCAGGCGGTCAGGCGCAGCTCGGCCCGCTTGGTGCGCCGGGACTGCTCGCGCAACGCCTCGGGATCGTTGGCGAGCTGCTGGACATCGAGGCCGGTCTGGAACGCCGCACCGTTCCCGGTGTTCACGATCACGCCCACCGCCGGGTCGGCGTCCAGCTCCCGCCAGGCGCCCTCCAGCTCGGCCAGCATCGCCGCGTCCATGGCGTTGCCGTGGTCGGGCCGGTCGAAGGTCAACCAGCCCACCGGGCCGTGCCGCTCGACGTCGAGGGTCGTGTACGTGGTGGTGGTCACGACCGCGGCACCTCGCTCCAGGCCACCTCCCGCCACGGGTCGGGCTCCCGGGGCAGGCCGAGCACCGGCTCCCCCAGCACGTTCTTGTTGACCTCGGTGGTCCCGCCCTCGATGGTGTTGGCGCGGCTGCGCAGCATCCCCTTGACCTCGGCGGGCCTGTCGTCACCCACCCACGCCGTCGACGACACTCCGAGCAGGTCGCACGCCGCCAGCTGGATGCGTTGGTTCAACTCGCCCTGGTGGGCCTTGCCGATCGAGCTCTCCGGCCCCGGCGACCGGCCCGCCCGCAGGCCGGTACGCACCCGCCCGTTGGTCCAGCGCCGGATCTGCTCCTCCCCCCACAACCGGACCACGAGCTGGCGCACCACCGGGTCGTCCCACCGGCCGGCCTGCCGCGCCAGGGCGATCAGGCCGGCGCTGTCGGACCCACCGATGCGGTCCACGCCGCCCGAGCCCGAGCCCGAA
>DASQUY010000032.1:0-3406 GCA_035641055.1 Acidimicrobiales bacterium
GAACAGGCTCTCGCTTTCGGATCGGGGGGTGCCGGGGTACCGGCCGGTCAGCATGGCGGGCAGCACCTGGTTGGTGCCCGTGCCCACCGTGGTGTGATTGCGGTACCAGGTCGACGTGTCTGCCAGGCGGGCGAAGTTGGGGAACTGGTCGGCGTTGATGCGCCCGGTGCCGTCCAGCAGCGAGGCCGTGGGCAGGGCGTCGAACACCGCCACCGCCACATCGGGAGGGTCGTGGCCCAGCTCGGCCGCCACCTGGCGCGCCACCTCGTCGTCGAACGCGGGACCGTCGCCCAGCACCAGGCCCGACGTCGGCGACAGGAAGAGGAAGTGTCCCAGGAAGATCAGCGACGCCGCGCCCGCATAACGCAGAAACGTGCCCAGGGCGGGCATGGCGGAGCGCAGCAACCCCACCGCCACACCCGCCACCACGCTGGACACGATCAGCCGGCGGGAGGTCGACCCCCAGTCGGTCGTCTCCTGGCCCAGGCGCCACACCGCCAGCCCGAAGAGCACCGCGACCAACGCCAGGTGCGCCCCCCGGCGCACGGTGGCACCCAGGATCCGGCTGGCGAGGCCAACCCCCGCCACCGCCAGCGCCGGCACCACCGTGACGACCAGTCCGAACAGGACGACCGTCCACTCGTCGGCGCCACGGGCGATGAACGTCTCGGGCGATCGCCCGAAGCTGTCGAGCACGGGCCGGCTGAAGACGTACGCCGCCAGCGCCGTCAGCTCGAGTGCCAGGCCGATCTCCCTGCGGACGGCAGGCCGGCGCAACGGCGCACGACTACTGGCGCCGGGCGCGGCCTCAGGCTCCGTCCTCTCCCCCAGCTCGGTGGCCACGCTTGGTGGACGCTCGCTAACGCTTCGGCTCGGCAAGGTACAGGGTGCGAGTGCCGGCCGGGAGGGTCGTCTGTTCGTGGACCAGGAACTGCTCCCCCAGCAGCGCCTCGAAGCTCTCGCGCCGATAGTCGTCGAACAGCCCGGGCGGCTTGTTGGCGAGCAGCCGCCGGACCTGCACGTCGTCGCGGTGCACGAACTCGACGACCACCCGACCGCCATAGGCCCCGAGCCACGAGACGACCTCGGGCAGCGGCACGTTGGCGGCGATCGTCAGGTGGTGGACGAGCGCCAGGGCCAGCACCACGTCGGGCCGCACCCGATCCACGAAGGCGGCCCGCTCCCGGTTGCGCCACCCGATTCCCCCGGACGGGTCGGCCAGGTTCATGACCAGGGGCAGGATGCGCTCGTCGCCATCGGCCCGCAGCCGCCGGTACAGGCCGTCGATCACCGACTCGTCGCTGTCCACGGCCACCACGTAGCCGGCGTGGTCGGCCGCCAGCCGCGCGTACTCACCGTCATTGGCCCCCAGGTCGAGGACGAGGTCCGATGGTCCGTCGGCGATCGCGGCCCGCACGAACGCCTGCTTGGCCTCGGCGTCGTCCGCCGAGTAGGAGCATGTCGTGCGATAGTCCTTCCACGTCGAGGCCCGGCGACCCACGTCAAGGCCGGCGACGAGCTTGGCCAGGTTGGCGGCGGTGGCCTTGGTGACCTCGGTCGAAAAGCCCGCCCGCTTCAGGTCGGCCTTCGTCTCCTCGGTCGCCGTCTTCACCCGGCGGTCGAGCAGGCCGTGGAGCGTCACGTTGCGCAGCACACCCTTCCGGAAGCGGCGCAACCCCCGGAACATCCCGGCCACGTCGGTGGGGGCGAGCCCGTCGACGCTGCCCCGCAGCAGCGGCTGGGGTGGCACGCCGAGGTGGGCGTGGACGAGCAGCGGGAACAGGAGCGTCTGGCAGAACTGCCGGTAGCCGGGCCACGGCCCCGACGCCGGCTCGAACGAGCCGATGTCGATGAAGACGGGCCGGGAGCCCACGAACTGCACGTTGTAGGCAGTGCCGTCCTTGAGCGACATGCCGTCGTCGAGGGCGGCCCGCAGCACCTCCAGCTCCAGCGACGCCGCCGCCCGCAGCATCGCGAACGGCCACTCGTAGGGATACGAGACGACCGGGATCCGTTCGTGCTCGAGCACGCGGGCCCACGGCTCGCCCCGGGGCGATAGCGGTGCCCCGGCGTCCTCTCGGCCATCGCTGTCGGTCGTCCCCACAATGTCCCCCGCCTCGATCAGGCGGGGGAAGAAGCGGGTCGCGCACAGGCGGTCGTAGTCGTCCGCAGCCCGCTCGGACAGCCCGCGCCGCACGCTGCCGGCGGTCGTGGTGAAGACGGCGCTGTCCGGGTCGCGGAACGATCCGGGTGCGTAGCTCGCCACGGGCGTCGCGTCGGACCTCAGGCGTCCGAGGCGGCGGGACCGGGCGCCGGCTCGGCGTCGGCGGTCTCGTCGCCCTCGGGCTCACCACCCTTGCGGGAGAACTTGCTCGCCAGCCGGTGCCGAGCCTGCCTGACAGCGACCCCGGCACCCGCCGCACCCGCCACCACGGCGGAGATGATCATGCTGCCGGAGGCGCCGTCCAGATAAGCGACCACATCGGCCCCCTTCCTTCGTGTACGAAACGGCGGCCGATGTTACCCATCGGCCACCTCCCGTTCACCTCGGGCTAGGGGAGCGTCTGGCAGGGGCCGCCGCCGCAGGTGTCGACCAGCGTGCCGTTCTCCAGGAACTCGGCCGCCACCGTCAGGACCTCCAGCTGGTCGCGGCCCTGCCCGTGGGGATCGGTGCCCGCCCGGTTGGGCACGTTCTCGGTCGGCGGCGCGGGCGTTCCGAAGTCCCACACCACCAGGTAGGAGCCCTGGCGGTCGGGCAGGTGCCGGGTCTCGTCGATGCCCCAGAACGGCTCCGCGTCGGGGCTCCGCCCGGGAGCCAGGCCCGGCGCCCGCAGCTCGGCGCCGATGGTGCGGGCCATCACCTCGGTTGCGACGTTGGCGACCTGGTGGTCGCCGAACGCCTCGAACAGCATCACGCGGTGTTTCTTCGTGCCCGGATAGGGATCCTCGGTGAGGTGGTGGGCGTAGCCGTTGTTCTCGCCCCGGTCCCACAGCATCTGCGCCAGCAGGATGGTGAGCTGGCGGTCCACCCAGTCCGGGTAGTTGGGGTCGAAGACCTGGGCGAACGGGTCGAAGTCGATGCTGCGGTCGAGCAGGGTCGAGTAGTTCATGGCCGGCACGCCGAGGAACGCCCGGTCCCAGTCCTGGGCCACGGCGGTGACCGCGCCGCCGAGGATGCCGCCCTGGCTCACGCCGTTGAACGTCAGGTGGCGCCGGTCGAGCAGCGGCGTGCCGTCCGGTGCCTGGAACGCCGGGTCGGATGAGAAGCCGTCGACGTGCTTCATCAGCCGCCCGAGGAACAGGAAATTGAGCATCGACTGCTGCAACCGGTCCGGGAGGCTGCGGAACGCCGACATGTCCGTCAGGATCTGGAGCACGGTGGGGACGTCCTCCTCCGCCATGCCGA
>DASQUY010000033.1:0-13354 GCA_035641055.1 Acidimicrobiales bacterium
GGCCCGGCGGGCGGGGCGGAGCCCCGCCAGGACCCCGGCCACGGCGCCGACGACCACCACGATCGCCAGGCGGGTCACCGGCAGGACGAACACGCCGACCACAGACCCCGTCGTGTTGCTGGCCGCCTCGACCAGCGCCCACCCGAGGAACACGCCGAGGCCGATGCCGCCGACCACCCCGAAGGTGGCCACGATCACCGACTCCCACCGCACCATCGACCGCACCTGCCCCCGGGTCTGCCCGACCGCTCGGAGCAGGCCGAGCTCGCGGGTGCGCTCGTGGACCGACAACGACAGCGTGTTGCCGATGCCCATGAGGGCGATGACGATCGCCAGCGCCAGCAGGGCGTAGATGATGGTGAGCAGCATGTCGGCGCCCGACGACATGGTGGCGGCGAACTCGTCGCGGTCCTCCACGTCGGGTGAGCCGAAGTCGGCGGCGACCCCCTCGACCGCGTCCTTGCCGGCATCGAGGGACGTGCCGTCGGCCAGGTCGACCACGACCATGGAGTCCACCGGCTGCTGCGTGTGCGGGGCGTACGCCGCGGTGGGCACCAGGTAGCCGCCGGCGATGTCCGGAACCTCGTAGACGGACCCAACGGTCAGGTCGGCCGTGGCGCCGTCGGAGAAGGTGACCGGCAGCGTGTCGCCGACCGCCCAGTCGTTGGACTCGGCGGTGGCCTCCGAGATGGCCATCTCGTCGTCGGCCAGGTCGGCGATCGAGCCCGACGTCCGGCCGACGTCGAGCACCTCCGACAGGTTGACGGGATCGGCGACGGTGAGCTGCTTGGTGTCGCCGTCGATCGAGGCGTTGCCGCGCCCGATGCCGACGGCGCGGTCGACCTCGGGCAGCTCGTCCACCTGGCCGGCGAGCTCGGGGCTCAGGCTGCCACCGAACGGTCCGGTGGAGATCACCAGGTCACCGCCGAACGACCGGTCGATGGTGTCGGCGGTCGACTCCTTCAGCGACGCCGCGAACACGGTGAACAGCGTGACGATGCCGACGCCGACCATGAGCGCCGAGGCGGTGGCCGCGGTGCGCTTGGGGTTGCGGATGGCGTTCTGGCGAGCCAGCGCCCCGGTCAGCCCCCGCAGCCGGGCGAGAGGGGTACCGAGCAGGCCGGCGACGGGCCGGGCGACGACCGGGCCCAGGACCACGGTGCCCACCAGCGTCACCACCGCCCCCACGCCGACCAGGAACAGCGACGGGTCGCCGGACAGCGCCGTCGCCGCCGTGACCGCGATCCCGAGGCCGGCGAGAACGGCGCCCGCGACGACCCGGGCGGGCGAGGGGGCGGTGCGCTCCACCGCCACATCCCGCAGCGCCGCCAGCGGGGGCACCCGGGACGCCTTGACGGCGGGGACGACGCCGGCCAGCAGCGTCACGACGACACCGACGGCCAGCGAGACGATCACCGTGCCGCTGGTGACCACGATGCCGCCGGCGGGCAGGGCGAACCCCGCGGCGTCGAACAGGCCCTTCAGCAACCCGGCCACACCGATGCCGCCGGCCAGGCCCGCCAGCGCCGCCACGACGCCGACGGCCAGCGCCTCGATCACCACGGAGACCAGCACTTGGCGCCGCGAGGCGCCGATCGCCCGCAGGAGGGCGGCGGAGCGGGTCCGCTGGGCCACGATGATCGAGAACGTGTTGTAGATGGAGAACGTCCCGACCAGCAGGGCGATGCCGGCGAACGCAGTGAGGAACGTGGTGAGCATGTCGAGGAACAGCTCGTTGATGTCGTCCGAGCTCTCCGTGGCCACCGCCGCCCCGGTCGTGGCCTCGACCCCGTTGGGGAGCGTGGCGCTGACGCGGGCGGCCAGCTCGTCCTCCGACACGCCATCGGACGCCTTCACGGCGATGCCGGACACGCCGTCGGGGTCCTTGGTGACGTGCTCCATAGCGCCCTCGAGGCTGAAGGCGGTGAAGGTGACGCCGCCGAGTCCGGGCTCGTCGCCGAAGGTGGCGGTGCCGACGATCGTGACGTCGACCGGCTCGGGGGTGAGCACGGTCGTGCGGTCGCCGACCTGCAGGTCGCCGTCGTCGGCGGCCCCCTCGTTGACCACCACCTCGTTGTCCGCCTCGGGCGCCCGGCCCTCGACCAGTTGGTAGGGGTTGAGGTCGGGGTCGTTGATCCAGGCGCCGGCGAGCTGCGGGGGACCGCCCCCGCCCACGGCGTCGCCGTCGGCACCGAGGAGCTGGCCGAGCCCCTCGACCTGCGGCTCGGCCACCGCCACGCCGTCGACGGCCGCCACCTCGTCCACCAGCGACTGGTCGATCAGCCCCCGGGGCTCGTCGGCTTCGAGCCCGAGGTCGGTGGCGTTGCGGACGACCACGTCGGTGCCGGCGTTGACGTCGGCGAACAGGTTGTCGAAGTTGTTCCGCAGGGTGTCGCCGAGCACCAGCGTGCCGGCGAGGAAGGCTACGCCGAGGAACACGGCCACGGCCGTGCCGATGAGGCGCCGGCCGTGGCCCCGCATCTCCTTGAAGGTGAGGGACAACATCGTCTCAGCCTCCTGAGCCGTCGAGTTGCTTGATGCGGTCGAGGACGTCGACGGGAGTGGGATCGTCGAGGTGCCCGACGATCTGGCCGTCCGCCAGGAACAGCGCCCGGTCGGCGTACGACGCGGCCACCGGGTCGTGGGTGACCATCACCACGGTCTGGCCCATGTCGTCGACGGCCCGGCGGAGGAACCCGAGGATCTCGGCTCCGCTGCGGGAGTCGAGGTTGCCGGTGGGCTCGTCCGCGAAGACGATGCGGGGCCGGGACGCCAGCGCCCGGGCCACGGCGACCCGCTGCTGCTGGCCGCCCGACAGCTCCGCCGGGCGGTGCCCCAGTCGATCGCCGAGCCGCACGGTGGCGATGACCTCGTCCAGCCACGCCCGGTTGGGCTTCGTGCCAGCCAGGGTGAGCGGCAGGACGATGTTCTCGCGGGCGGTCAGCGTCGGCACCAGGTTGAACGCCTGGAACACGAAGCCGATCTGGGTGCGCCGCAGCAGCGTGCGCTCCTTGTCGGACAGCGTGCCCAGCTCGACGTCGCCGACGAACACCTGGCCCTCGGTCAGGTCGTCCAGCCCGGCGACGCAGTGCATGAGCGTCGACTTGCCCGAGCCCGAGGGGCCCATGATGGCGGTGAACCGGCCCGTGGGGAGCTCGACCGACACCTCGTCGAGGGCGACGACGGCGGTGTCGCCCGAGCCGTAGACCTTGGTGGCCTCGACGGCCCGGGCGGCCGCGGTCTGCGTGCGGACGGCTGTGGCCGCGGCGGGGCTCATCGGTCGTCCTCCCTCAGGACCGAGAGGCGCTCGCGGTACTCGTCGGCGGAGATCTCGCCGCGGGCGTAGCGCTCGCCCAGGACCGAGCGGGCGCCGGGCTCGGACCGGCCGGGTGGGCCGCCTCGACGCCAGCGCCAGATGGCGAAGACGAGGAACGCCACGAGGGCGATCCAGAGGAAGGGGAAGACGACGAACCAGCCCGGCCCGTCGTCCCAGCCCCGGTGGTCGGCAAGGATGGGGATGAGTGTTGAGGTGAACATGCTCCCCATCGTCCGGGGAGACCGGCCCGGTGACGACCCACTGCGGGAGGCTTCTGGGCTACTCCCGCCGCAGTAACCCAACTTGCGGTGGTTAAGGACGCTATGACGTCCCTAACCACCGCAAGTTCGGCTATTGGCCGGGACGGACCAGGCCGGACTCGTAGGCGAAGACCACGAGCTGGGCCCGGTCGCGGGCGCCGAGCTTCACCATGGCCCGGCTGACGTGGGTCTTGGCGGTCATCGGGCTGACGTAGAGGCGCTCGGCGATCTCGTCGTTGGTCAGCCCCTCGGCCACGAGCGCCATGACCTCGCGCTCCCGCTCGGTGAGCACGTCGAGGTCCGGTGACGGGCGCGCCTCGCGGGTCTTGGCGGCGAACTCGCCGATGAGCCGTCGGGTCACGCTGGGCGAGAGCAGCGCGTCCCCGGCGGCCACCGCCCGCACCGCCCGCAGCAGCTCCACCGGCTCGGTGTCCTTGACGAGGAAGCCGCTGGCCCCCGAGCGGATGGCCTCGAACACGTACTCGTCGAGCTCGAAGGTCGTGAGGATGACGATCCGGGTGGCCGCCAGCCGCTCGTCGGCGGCGATCGTCCGGGTGGCGGCAAGGCCGTCGGTGCCCGGCATGCGGATGTCCATGAGGATCACGTCGGGCGTGAGCCGGCGCGCCCGACGCACGGCCTCCTCGCCGTCGGCGGCCTCGCCCACGACCTCGACATCGTCTTGGGCGTCGAGCAGCGCCCGGAAGCCGGCCCGCACCAGGGCCTGGTCGTCGGCCAGCACCACACGGATCACGGCGTGGTCCTCTCGATCGTCTCGCGGCTCCCGGCCCTGTCGATCGGCAGGTGGGCCCGCACGCGGAAGCCGCGCCCGGGCCGGGGGCCGGCCGAGAAGCTGCCACCCAGCGCCTGGACCCGCTCCCGCATGCCGGCGATGCCCTTGCCGGTCCCGTCGAGGGCGGCCGACGACTCGCCGGCCGCCACGCGCCCGTCGTCGTCGACCTGCACGGTCAGCTCGTCGTCGCCGTAGGCCAGCCGGACGGTCGCCCGGTGGGCGTCGGCGTGGCGCACCACGTTGGTCAGCGCCTCCTGGACGATGCGGAACGCCGCCAGGTCGGCGCCCGCGGGCACGGGCCGGGCCTCGCCCTCGACCGACAGCCTCACGTCCAGCCCGATGGCGCGGGTGCGCTCGATCAGCCCGTCGAGGTGCCGCAGCCCGGCCGTGGGGGCGCGCGGCGCCGCGTCGTCGGCGTCCTCGCCCGCCTCCGCGCCCCGGCGCAGCACGTCGAGCACCGAGCGCAGCTCGCCGAGCGCCTCCTTGCTGGCGTCCCGGATGGCGCTAAGGGCGGGGCGGGCTTGCTCGGGGCGCTCGTCGAGCAGGTGGAGGGCGACGCCGGCCTGCACGTTGATGAGCGAGATGTTGTGGGCGAGCACGTCGTGCAGCTCGCGGGCGATGCCCAGGCGTGCCTCGCTGGCCCGCCGCCGGGCCTCCTCGGCCCGGGTGTGGGCCAACTCCGCCCGCCGCTCCCGCCGGTTGCGGATGACCTCACCTGCGGAACCCATGAGCAGGTGACCGGCGCCGGTCCCGAGCGCCTCGCCGAGCCCGGGCGCCGGGTTATCCGAGACCAGCGGCGGGAGCCAGCCGAACGCCACGTAGCCGACGGCGATCAGCCCCCACCCCAGGGTTCGGTGGCCGAAGACGATAGCGGTGACGACGGCGACGGCCAGAGCGGGGAATCCGCCCGGACCGTCCGGGGCGTCGGTCTCGGTGACGGCGAAGAGGAGCGCGGCGCCGAAGGCGACCATCAGCGACACGTCGGGCCGGCGCCGACGCACCAGCAGGGCCACCGGTCCGGCCAGCAGCAGCACGGCGGCGAACCCGCTCATCGACCAGTCGACATCCTGGCTCTCTCCGGCGCCCCTCATGCCTCCGAGCTGGATGAAGCCCACGAGCAGGGCCGGGAGGATGTCGAACAGCAGGCGCTGCAGCCCCGGCCCGAGCGCCGACCAGCCCCCGGGCCCGAAGGCGGCGGCGGTACGCGACGAGCCGGTGTGGTCGGTGGTGGCCACACGATCACGGTACGGCGCCGGCGCCCGCCCGGCATCGTTCGCCGGGAGCATCGCCCCCTACCGCGCCCGCTGTAGGCCCCCCAACCCGAACTTGCGGTGGTTAGGGACGCTATGACGTCCCTAACCGCCGCAGGTTCAGGAAGGGGTGGGGGGTAGACCGGGGTGGGGACAACCCCACCCCGAGGTTTCCCGGCCGCTCCATGTCGCCGGTGACCACCGATCCGTACCGTTGTCGTCGTGATCGCAGACCTGTTGCGCCCCTGGCGAGACCCGCAGACCTGGTGGCGGCTCGTGCACCTCGTGCTCGGCATGTTCATCGGCATCGGCACGTTCACGTGGGTCGTCCCGTCGCTGGCGCTGTCCGTGGGCCTGCTCATCACCTTCCCCCTGGCGCTGCCGTCCGTCTGGCTCCTGTTCGTGGGGGCCCGGATCTACGGCCACGTCGAGCGCAGCCGTTACGCGGCCCTGCTGGGCGTCGAGCTCGGCGACCCGGTGCCGCCCCTGCAGGCCACGTCGCTGTGGCGGCGGCTCGTGGAGCGCGTGCGGTCGCGTCCCCGCTGGCGGGAGATCGGCTACGGCCTCCTACGGCTGCCGCTGGGGCTCGCGACGATGATCCCGACGCTTGCCGCGTGGTCCGGGTCGGCGGCGCTGTTGGCGCTGCCCCTGTACGTCAGTCACCTGCCGGGCGGGACGGCCAAGTTCGGGGCGTTCGAGGTGTCGCAGGGGGTCGGCTCGGCGGCGGCCGCGCTGGTGGGGCTCGCCGGGCTGGTCGTGCTGGCGCCGTGGGCCACGCACGCGCTGGCGGCGGTCGACGTCACGGCCGGTCGCTGGCTGCTCGGGCTCCGCCCCCGCGACGAGAACGCGGCCCGCGTGGCGCAGCTGGAGACCAGCCGGGTGGCGGCGGTCGACAGCGCTGAAGCCGAGCGCCGGCGCATCGAGCGCGACCTGCACGACGGGGCGCAGCAACGGCTGGTCTCCCTGGCCATGGACCTGGGGCACGCCCGCGAGCGCCTGGAGTCCGATACCGAGGCCGGGCGGCAGCCGGCCAGCCAGCTCGTGGCCGAGGCCCACGCGGAGGCCAAGGCGGCGCTCGCCGAGATCCGGGACCTGGTCCGGGGCATCCACCCGGCGATCCTCGAGGACCGGGGGCTCGACGCCGCCCTGTCCGCTGTCGTCGCCCGCTCACCGGTGCCGGTCCGCCTCGAGGTGGACGTGGCCGAGCGCCCGCCCGCGGCGGTCGAGAGCACCGCTTACTTCGTCGTGACCGAGGCGCTCGCCAACATCGCCCACCACGCCGAGGCCAGCACCGCCGCCGTCACGATCGCCCGTGCCGGCGACCGGCTCGTCGTCGAGGTGCGCGACGACGGCCGAGGCGGCGCCGACCCCGAGGCCGGCACGGGCCTGCGGGGGTTACGCGACCGGGTGACCGCGCACGGCGGCAGCATGCATGTCGTGAGCCCCGAGGGTGGACCGACGACGCTGCTGGCGGAGATCCCGTGCGGATCGTGATCGCCGAGGACTCCGTGCTGCTCCGGGCCGGGCTCACCCGGTTGCTGGCGGACGCCGGCGAGGAGGTCGTTGCCGCCGTCGACAACGCCGATGACCTGCTCACCGTGGTCGAGCGCCACCGGCCCGACCTCTGCGTCGTCGACGTGCGCATGCCTCCCACCCACACCGACGACGGGCTCCGGGCGGCCCTGGAGATCCGGGCCCGGTGGGGCCAGAGCGTCGGCATCCTCGTGCTGTCGCAGTACGTGGAGGAGACCTACGCCACCGAGCTGCTGGCCGACGACACCAGCGGGCTCGGCTACCTGCTCAAGGACAGGGTCGCCGACGTGGCCGAGTTCCTCGAGGCCGTGCGGCGCGTCGGCGACGGCGGCACCGCGCTCGACCCCGAGGTCGTGGCGCAGCTGCTGGCCCGCTCGCGCCGCCGCGACCCGCTGGACCGGCTGTCGGTCCGGGAGCGCGAGGTGCTCGGCCTCATGGCCGAGGGCCGCACCAACAGCGCCATCGCCCGCGAGCTGGTGGTGAGCGACGGCGCCGTCGAGAAGCACATCAGCAACATCTTCATGAAGTTGGACCTGCCACCGACCGACCACGGCCACCGACGGGTGCTGGCCGTGCTGCGGTGGCTCGAGAGCGAGGACTCCTGAGCGATGGCCACCCGGACCCCGTCCCCCCGCGTCCGCCGGGCCTGGAAGATCGTCGGCACGCTCGTCGCCGTGCCCGTGCTCCTGTTCGGGGGCTTCCAGGTCGCCGGCGCGCTGGCCCACGAGGAGCGCACGGAGGTGTCCGAGCTCGACGCCGCGGGCCTACGGCGGATCGAGATCGACAACGACGACGGATCCGTCCGCCTCGTGGGCATCGAGGACGCCGACGCCGTGACCGTGACCGCCCGCATCAGCGACGGCTGGCGCGCCACCGGGCACGACGTACGGCGGGAGGGTCACAGCGCGGTGGTCGAGGGGACCTGCCCCATCGTCGTGTCCGAGATGTGGTGCAGCGTGGACTACACGATCGAGCTGCCGTCGGACCTGGCGGTGATGGTCCGCTCCGACAACGGCGGCGTCACGGTCACCGACATGGCCGCCGACGTCGAGGCATCGTCCGACAACGGGCGGATCGAGCTGGCGCGGATCCAAGGCGACGTGCTCCTGGAGAGCGACAACGGCTCGGTGACCGCCAGCGACCTGCGGGCGGCGCGGGCCGAGGCCACGACGGACAACGGCAGCGTCTCCCTGACCTTCGTGGATCCCCCCGACGACGTCGTCGCCACCACCGACAACGGCTCGATCGACATCGTGGTCCCCGACACCGACGACCTCTACCGGGTCGAGGCCGACACCGACAACGGCACGCGCTCCACCGGCGGCATCGGCACGAGCCCCGACGCCGACCGCACGATCACGGCGACGTCCGACCACGGCGACGTCACGATCACCTACGCCCTGGACTGACCGGCCCACGGCCCGGCGTTGCGAGGCAATAGCTCACGTTCCCGACAGCTCGAGGCACTTGCGCACGGAACCCGTTCGTCATTGCCTCGGGCAGGCGTCAGCGTTCGTCATTGCCTCGGCTCACAGCCGGGCTCGGCGCCTACGGCGGGGGCGCCGTTGTCGACGTGGTGCTCGACGACGGGCTCGTGGGGCACGGCTGGGTCGTCGTGGTCGTCGACGTCGTCGTAGTGGTGGTGCTCGTCGACGTGGACGAGCACGGCACGGTCGTCGTGGTCGTCGACGTCGTCGTGGAGGGCTTGGTCGTCGTCGTGGTGGAGGGCTGGGTCGTGGAGGTCGAGGACGGGCGGGTTGTGGTCGTGGTCGGCCCGGTCGTCGGCGGATCGGTCGATGGCGGATCCGTCGTCGGCGGATCGGTCGACGGCGGATCGGTCGACGACGGCCGGGTCGTGCCCGTGGTGCTCGGCTGGGACGGCGGCGAGGTCGACGGCCGCCCGGACCCCGCCGTCGACGACGGCTCGCGACCGACGGTGGACGGGGAGGCCGCGGGCCCCGGCAGCGGATCGGTCGCCGTGGTGCCCGGCCCGTCGCCCGCCGGTGCCGACGACGCCGACGACGGCGACGACGACGAGGACGAGGCGAGGCTGGTGCCCAGCGCCAGGAGGTACGACGCCAGCGAGCGCTCGCAGTTGACCCCGTCGGGCAGCTCGCCGCCGTTGAACCACTTCAGCGCTCGGACGAAGTCGCCGCAGCGTTGCGTGTCCCTCCGGACGCTGGGCGCGTACCCGACGGCGATGTTGACCGCCGCCATGTCGAGGTGGTCGGCAGCCAGGTTGATGTCGCGGGCGACCGACCAGTACCAGGCGGCGATCGCGGCGCTCGCGGCGGGTCGGGCGGCGAGGGCCGGCTTGGCCTCCAGGTCGAGGCCCAGGTCGGCGCCGGCACGCCGGTAGTTGAAGTCACCGGTGAGCTGGATGAACCCCCGCCCCCGGTACGTCGACGGGTTCCCCGCCTCGACGGCGTCGGCCCGGAAGGCGCTCTCGCTCCGGATCGTGGCGAGGAACGCCGCCTTGCGCGCCGGCGTGGTGGTCCCCGCCCGCAGCATGGCCTCGTTGAGCAGCGGGAGCTGCTTCTCGATCGCCTCGGCCTCGTCGCCGTCCAACGGTCCGAAGATGGCGTCGAGGTCGTCCATGGTGACGAGGTCGACCCCGTTCCAGTCGCCGGCCACCGGGACCAGGTCGGGCGCCGGGGCCTCACCAGTGGGGATCGTCGTGACACCGCGGCCCGGCGCCGTCAGGTCGGGCCCGCTCAGCCGGAACCGGGACCGGTCCCGCACGAAGAGCCCG
The DNA here is from genome assembly GCA_035641055.1 of Acidimicrobiales bacterium. Classification (GTDB taxonomy): domain Bacteria; phylum Actinomycetota; class Acidimicrobiia; order Acidimicrobiales; family VFJN01; genus DASQUK01. The sequence continues at coordinate 9,902 of DASQUY010000033.1, forward strand.
ACGGTGTCGCGCCCGTCACCGTCCCAGTCGCCCACGATCGGCAGCTCGTCGCGGGCGTCGGGGTTGCCGAACGCCACCGGGGCGAGGTCGCGGCCCTCCTCGTCGCGCAGGCGGAAGATCCCGTCACGGGCGCGGTACAGGCCGAGGGTGTCGCGCCCGTCGCCATCCCAGTCGCCGGCCACGGGCAGCACGTCGGCAGCACCCGGCCAGCCGAACTCCACGACCCGCGGCTCGCGATCACCGCCACGCAGGAGGTGGAACGTGGCGTCGCTGCCGCGGTAGAGGCCGACGGTGTCGCGCCCGTCACCGTTCCAGTCGCCGGCGACAGGAAGGACATCGGTGTCGCCGGGCCAGCCGAACTCGAGCACGCGGGGTGGGCGATCGTCGCCGCGCTGGAGGTGGAAGGTAGCGTCGTTGCGGCGGTAGAGGGCGAGGGTGTCGCGCCCGTCGCCGTTCCAGTCGCCAGCGACGGTCAGCCCATCGGCCTCGGGGGCGTCGCCGAAGGTGAACGCCGGGAGCGCCGATCCGCGCTCGATGCGCAGCTCGGCACTGGCCTTCGAGCGGCGGTAGAGACCCACGGCGTCGGCGCCGCCGCCGACCTGGCCCGGCACCCACCGGGTGATGAACCCGTACGGGTTGACGGTGCAGGGCTCGCTCGACGACAGCTCGCCGCAGAGGTTGACCTGGAAGTGGATGTGGGGCGGCGTGGTGCGGGCGTTACCCGTGCGGCCCACCCGCCCGATCACCTGGCCCTGCGCCACCCGCTGGCCCTCGGTAACGAAGTTGGCCGAGTTGTGGGCGTACCAGTACGCCACGCCGGAGTCGCCCCGCAGCCAGATGCTCAGGCCGCCGTTGCTGTCGTCCGTGTTGTCGACCCGGGCGGCGACACCCGCCTCGACGGCCACGATCGGCGTGCCCTCCTCGGCGAAGATGTCGTTGCCCCGGTGGAAGCGGGAGCACCCGTCGCGGCAGGCGTGCCAGTCGTCCGAGAACGACGCGGTGTGGGGCGCGGGAACGGGAAAAGCGTTGGCCACCGGCACGGCGGGAAATGGCAGGGCGGCACGGGGGTCGGCGTCCGCCTCCGGCGCCGGCTGGCCGGCGACGGGCGACGCCTGGGCGAGGGAGGCACCGAGGCCGGCCAGGGCCACGACTGCCGCGGTGAGAAACCCCGCGCCTCCCCTTCGTGACCGCCGCTCCACAGGGCCAGGCTAGGGCACGCCCGGAGGGCAGGGAAGGGCGCCGGGTTAAGCCCAGGGGGACGGCCTGTGTCCGAGCGGTTTCCGGGGTGGGGCTAGCCCCACCCCGAAGACGCCGGGGCGCTCCATTCACCCTCCGAGCGGCCGTCCGTACCGTCGGAGACATGTCTGCACACGATGTGATGACCGAGACGGCCGCCCCCCAGGCCACCCGCCTCCCCCTGGCGGTCCGCGCCGAGGACGCCGTGAAGGTGTACGGGAAGGGCGACACCGCCGTGCGCGCCCTCGACGGGGTCAGCCTGGGCCTACCGGCCGGGCGCTTCACCGCCATCATGGGACCCTCGGGGTCCGGCAAGTCGACGCTCATGCACTGCCTGGCCGGGCTCGACACGCTCACGTCCGGCCGGGTGTTCGTCGGGGACGTCGACCTGGGCCGGCTGTCCGAGAGGGAGCTGACCCGGCTGCGTCGGGACCGCATCGGCTTCGTCTTCCAGGCGTTCAACCTGCTGCCGATGCTCACCGCCGCCGAGAACATCACGCTGCCCCTGGACCTGGCCGGGGCCAAGGCCGACAAGGGGTGGGTGCGCGGCGTCATCGACACCGTCCGTCTCGGCGACCGGCTGACGCACCGGCCTGCCGAGCTGTCGGGCGGCCAGCAGCAGCGGGTCGCCGTGGCCCGAGCGCTGGCGAGCCGCCCCGCGGTGGTGTTCGCCGACGAGCCCACAGGCAACCTCGACTCGCGCAGCGGCGGGGAGATCCTCGCCTTCATGCGCCGGGCCGTCGACGAGCTCGGCCAGACAATCGTCATGGTCACCCACGACGCCCAGGCGGCCTCGCAGGCCGATGCCGTGGTCTTCCTAGCGGACGGCCGCATCGTCGACGGGATGACCGGACCCACGCCCGAGCGCGTCCTCGAGCGCCTCAAGGCCCTGGGGAGCTGAACGACATGTGGAGGACCACGCTGAAGACCATCAGCGCCCACAAGCGGCGCCTGCTCGCCACGTCGTCGGCCGTCGTGCTGGGCGTGGCGTTCCTGGCCGGCACGCTGGTGCTCACCGACACCATGCGGTCCGGCGTCAGCGACACGTTCGCGGAGGCCAACGCCGGCACCGACGCCCTGGTGCGCAGCGCTACCGAGGTGGGCACCGGCGAGATCATCGATCGGGGGCTGCTCGACGCCGGCCTCGTCGACGACATCGCTGCCGTGGACGGCGTCGCCGCCGCGGTGCCGGAGATCGAGGGCATCGGCCAGATCGTCGGGTCCGACGGCGACCCCCTCGGCGGCAACGGCCCGCCCACGTCGGCCGGCAACTGGATCGCCGACCCGCACGTCAATCCCTGGGACGTCGCCGAGGGGCGGGCCCCCGAGGCGCCCGGCGAGGTGGTCATCGACCGGGCAGCGGCGGACGACGGCGACCTGGCCGTGGGCGACACCACGACCATCCGGATCCCGGAGCCGATCGAGGTGTCCGTCGTCGGGCTCGCCAGCTTCGGCGACGCCGACAGCGCCGGTCCGCAGACCTACGCCGCGTTCACGACCGACTTCGCCCAGGAAACGCTGCTCCCCGAGCCGGGGACGATCTCCGGCGTGCGGGTGCGGGCCGAGGACGGCGTCAGCCAACAGGAGCTGGTCGACGGCCTGACCCCGGCCCTGCCGGATGGGGTCGAGGCGCTGACCGGCGCCGAGCTCACCCAGGAGCAGAAGGACGACCTCGAGAGCGACTTCCTGGGTTTCCTCGAGGCGTTCCTGCTGGCGTTCGCAATCGTCGCCCTCGTGGTCGCCACCTTCAGCATCTACAACACGTTCTCGATCCTGGTGGCCCAGCGCACCCGCGAGTCGGCGCTGCTGCGGGCGCTGGGCGCCTCGCGCCGCCAGGTCCTCGCCTCGACGGTCGCCGAGGCCCTGGTGGTGGGCATCGTGGCCTCGGCCGCCGGTGTTGCCGCCGGCATCGGGCTGGCCGCCGGGCTCGACGCCCTCATGGACGCGGCCGGGTTCTCCTTCGGGTCGGCCCTGGCGGTGGAGCCCGCGGCGCTCGCCACGGCGCTCGTCGTCGGCGTCGTGGTGACGCTGGTGGCCAGCGCCTCACCGGCGATCAAGGCGTCGCGCGTGGCGCCGCTGGCGGCCCTGCGGGACGTCGCCGTGGACCGGTCGGGTGCCTCGCTGGTGCGGGGCCTCGCCGGCGTCGCCGTGGCTGCGGCCGGCGTGGCGGCCACCGTCGGCGGCACCACGGGCGACGGGTCGCTGCCGCTGTCCGGG
>DASQUY010000034.1:0-5248 GCA_035641055.1 Acidimicrobiales bacterium
GGCGGTCCGCCCAGCAGAGGACCGCCCCGCGCCGCTCGAGCACGGCGCGGGCCTCGTCGTTCCACCAGGACTCGTGGCGGGGCTCGACCGCCACCCGCGCCGCGCGCGGGAAGCACGCCAGGCAGGCGTCCAGCAGGCCGGGCGCCGCCCACAGATTCGGCGGCAGCTGCAGGAGGTAGGGGCCCAGCCGGTCGCCGAGCCCGACGGTCCGGTCCGCCAGGCGGGCCACAGGCTCGGCGGGGTCCCGCAGCCGCCGGATGTGCGTGAGGTAGCGGCTCACCTTCACCGCCACCAGGAAGCCGGCCGGCGTCTGCTCCCGCCAACGCTCGAAGGTCGCGCGCTCCGGCAACCGGTAGAAGGCGTTGTTGACCTCGACCGCCGGGAGCTCCTCGGCGTAGCGCTCCAGCCAGGCGCGTTGCGGCAGCTTCTCCGGGTAGAGCACGCCGCGCCAGTCGCGGTACTGCCAACCGGACGTGCCGACGATCAGCGACAACTCGGCCGCACCTCAGGGGAAGAGCCCGCGGGCCGCCAGCGCCTCGGCCACGCGCTCGATCGCCACCACGTGGGCGGCGGCGCGCAGGTCGGCACCCAGGGTCTGCGCCCGCGCCCACACCGCCGTGAACGCACCCTCCATGCGCTGGCGCAGCCGCTCCGCCACCAGCCCCTCGTCCCAGGGGTACCCCTGCCGGGCCTGCGCCCACTCGAAGTAGCTGGCGGTCACGCCCCCCGCATTGGCCAGGATGTCGGGCACGACGATCACACCCCGCCGGTCGAGCACCGGCTGGGCGTCGACGGTCGTCGGCCCGTTAGCGGCCTCGACCATCACGGTGGCGGTGATCCGCTCGGCCACCCTGGCGTCGATGCACCCGCCCAGCGCCGCCGGCACCAGCAGCTCGCACTCGACGTCCCACACGGCATCGTTGCCCATCGCCTCGCCGCCCCGGAACCCGGCCACCGACCCCGTCTCGCCCACGTGGTCGGACAGGGCGCCGATGTCGAGGCCGCCCTCGTTGACCACGGCCCCGCCGATGTCGCTCACGGCCACCACCCGCATGCCGGCCGACGAGAGCAGGTAGGCGAGCGGCGCCCCCACCTTGCCGAAGCCCTGCACCACTCCTCGGCTCCCGGCCAGCGGGATCCCGAGCTCGCGGAGCGCGGCCCGGGCGCACGTGACGCACCCCGACGACGTGGCGCCGAGGTGCCCGCGGGTGCCGCCGATCGACAGCGGCTTGCCGGTCACGGATGCCGGCAGGTTCTCGCCCGACACCATCGCCAGGGTGTCCATGAGCCAGGCCATGACCCGACCATCGGTGTTGACGTCGGGCGCGGGGATGTCGCTGTCGGGCCCCAGCAGCGGGGCGATCTCGTAGGTGAACCGCCGCGTCACCCGTTCCAGCTCGGCGGTGGACAAGGTGCGCGGGTCGCAGCGCACGCCCCCCTTGGCCCCGCCGAAGGGGAGGTCGGCCAGCGCCGTCTTGAAGGTCATCATCGCCGCCAGGGCCTTGACCTCGTCGACGTCGAGGTCGGGGTGGAAGCGGATGCCCCCCTTGGCGGGACCCCGGGTCGTGTGGTGGTGGACCCGCCACCCGGTGAAGACCTCGACCGATCCGTCGTCGAGCCGCACCGGGATCGACACCTCGAGCGTGCGCCGGGGGGTGCGGAGCATCCGGTGGACGTCGGCGTCCAGCTTGGCGAGCTCGGCGGCCTCGTCGAGGCGCGCCAGCACCGCCTCCCACGCCCTTTCGCTCATGACTTCTCCTTCGCCGGCCGGCGTCGTTGGCGACCGGGTCCTGGAGTCGACGCTACCCGGGTTCGCCGTCGGATGGGGCCATCGTCCCGCCAGGATCCGCGTCCGGATCCGGCTCGGGATAGTAGATGTACAGCCCCCGGATGACGTCGAGCAGCTGCTCGCCCTTCCACCCGTCGGCAAGGGCGACGGTGATGACGCTGCCGTTGACGTGCACCGACGTGACCCCGCCGGTGGCGAACAGCCGGCGGGCCAGCTCGTCGACCGGCCGGTCGTCGACGACGGCGTCGGCCGACGGGTAGCGCTCGTGACCCATCCCGGTGAACGAGCGGTTGGCCTCGAACCGGGCGAGGCCGGGCGAGCGGGACGGCTTCTCGACGACGTTGATCGGCTGGCCCATGGCGGCCGGCATGATATCCGCATGAGCACCGAGACGATCGAGGTGACCGGACACATTGTCGACTCGTTGCTGCTCGCCAAGATCCTCGACGAGATCCTCGACGCGGGGTGCGACTACGAGATCTCCGAGTTCCGCATCGGCAAGACCAGCCTCGACGCCAGCGAGGCCCGCATCGAGGTCACCGGCGACGACGACGTGCTCGGGCCGCTGCTCGACCGTCTCCAGATCCACGGCGCCAACCGGCTGGCCGACGCCGACGCGCGGCTGGTCCCGGCCGACGCAGACGGCGTGCTGCCCGCGGGCTTCTACTCCACGACCAACCTGGCGACCGACGTCCGGGTGAGTGGGCGGTGGCTGGCAGTGGAGAACCCCGAGATGGACTGTGCCCTCGTGGTGGCCGACGGGCACGCCCGCACGGTCCCCATGCACCGGGTGCGGGTGGGCGACCGGGTGGTGGTGGGCAGCGACGGCGTGCGTGTCCACGCCCCGGCGCACGCGCGTGGCACGCAGATGTTCGAGTTCATGGCGTCGGAGGTGTCGTCCGAGAAGCCCAAGGCTCTGCTCGTGGCCCGGGTGGCCGAACGTCTCCGGGCCACCCGCGAGCGGGGCGGGAAGATCCTGGTGGTAGCCGGGCCGGCGGTCGTGCACACGGGCGGAGCCTCCGACCTCGCCCGGCTGGTCGCCGCCGGCTGGGTCGACGTGCTGTTCGCCGGCAACGGCTTCGCCGCCCACGACATCGAGGCCAGCGTGCTGGGGACCTCGCTCGGGGTGTCGGTGGCCGAGGGTGTCCCTACCGAGGGTGGCCACGCCAACCACATACGCGTCATCAACGAGGTGCGGCGGCACGGCTCGATCGCCGCCGCCGTCGAGGCCGGCTTCGTCACCGGCGGGGTGATGCACGCCTGCGTCACGGCCGGGGTGCCCTTCGTGCTGGGCGGATCGATCCGCGACGACGGTCCGCTGCCGGACGTTGTGGCCGACACGGTGGCCGCGGCCGACGCCCTGCGGGAGCACATCCCCGGCGTGGGGGCCGCCCTGATGCTGGCGTCGACGCTGCACGCCATCGCCACCGGCAACTGCCTGCCGGCCGGGGTGGAGACGTTCTGCGTAGACATCAACCAAGCGGTGGTCACCAAGCTGGCCGACCGGGGCAGCCACCAGGCCCTCGGCATCGTGACCGACGTGGGGCCGTTCGTGCGGCAGCTCGCCGAGCACCTGCTCGCCACATGAGCGTCGCGACGGGCCTGCCGTGGGGCCGTCGGTTCCTCATGTGCCCGCCCCAGCACTTCGGCGTGCTCTACGAGATCAACCCGTGGATGCACCGCGAGGTCGCGGTCGAACCCGAGCGGGCCCGCGCCCAGTGGGACGACCTCGTGTCGGCGCTTCGGGCGGCCGGCGCTGAGGTGGAGGTCATGGAGCCGCAACCCCACGTCCCCGACCTCGTGTTCACCGCCAACGCCGGGCTCGTCAACGGGCGTCAGTTCGTGCCCAGCAACTTCCGGCATCCCGAGCGTCAGCCGGAGACGCTGGTCAACGCCGCCTGGTTCGGCCGGCAGGGGTGGCGGGTCGACCGGCTGCCCGACGACCTCGACCACGAGGGCGCCGGCGACGCCCTGCCGTTCGCTTCCCGGGACGGGGGGCCGGTGCTGCTGTCCGGCTACTCGTTTCGCTCGGACGCCCGCGCCGCCACCGCGCTGTCGGGCCTGCTGGGGTGCCCGGTCCGGCCGATCGAGCTGGTCGACCCGCGGCTGTACCACCTCGACCTGACGTTCTGCCCCCTGGACGGCCGGCGAGCGATCGTGGCGCCGCTGGGGTGGGACGACTACGGGCGCAAGGTAGTCGAAGCGCTCGTGCCGGAACCGCTGGTGCTCGACGACGACGAGGCCCTGTCCTTCTGCGCCAACTCGGTCGTGGTCGGGGACACGGTCGTGATGCCCACGGTGCCACCCCGCGTGGGCCGCCGGCTCGAGGCGTGGGGCTTCGCCGTCGTCGAGTGCCGGGTAGACGAGTTCCTCAAGGCCGGCGGCGGCTGCCGCTGCCTCACGCTGGCGCTGGACGTGACGCTCGGCCCCGGCGCCCCGCCGGTGCCGGCGCCGCCGACGGCGAGCTAGCACCCGAGGCAATAACCGTCGTTCCGCAACTCTCGAGGAAATAGCCGCCGAATGCGGCGGTTATTGCCTCGAGTCCTGCATGTCGGCGGTTATTGCCTCGCGCCGGACCTGCGGCTGCGTCGCCCGCTGCGTCTCGCGCCACGCCAGGGTGGCGAGCAGGATCGAGGCGACCGCCAGCAGCGTGTGCACCGCCTTGAACCCGACGCCGTGGTCGGCGGCGAGGATGCCGACGGCGCGCACGACCCACACGGCCACGGTCCACGCCGCCAGGGCGCCGACACCAACCCGCAGCGCTGTCGCCCCCTGTCGGTGCCGGTGCCAGGCCACCACCGCCGCGCCGGCGGCCAGCGCCAGCACCGTGAAGCTGAGCGCCAGGAGGGTGCGCACCCACTTCTGCCCCGTGTCGAGGTCGGCGTCACCCCAGACGTTGGTGATGCGGGTGGCCCAGACGACGAGCGTCCAGGCGACGAGGGCAGCGACGGCCCGGTGGCGGCGCAACACGGGGCCGAGGGTAGGGGTGTCGCCGGCGCCGCCACCAATGACAAGCCCCTCGGCCCTGGCTCGGTTCGGACCTTCAGCCGTGTCGACGCTGGGCTCGGTCGAACTGGCGCAGTCGGTCGGTGGCGGCCGACGCCAGCGCTCGATGGCGAGACGTTTCACTGTAGACGAGAGCACCGCGCAGCCCCTCGAGATCCAGCGCGTGGTCCAGCTCGACGCGCGCGCGGGCGCCGAGCGCGGCCGCCCAACGCTCGGCTCGCGCCGCGTCGTGGTCCCACACCGAGGCCGCCCGAGCTCGACCATCGGATCGCAGGAGCCGGCTCAGGTCATCGATGTGGATGTGCGCGGCCCCAGCAGCGCAACACCAGGGCTCACGGCTTCGATCATGGACCCGACGGTACGGCGGGGGCGCCGCCGCCGAATCCTCCCCCGAGAGGCGAGGGCTACTCACCGGGAATCAGCGGAGGGGGGAGGAAACCCTCCCCCCTCCGG
>DASQUY010000035.1:0-3305 GCA_035641055.1 Acidimicrobiales bacterium
CAACAACAACGGTCCGAGCACCGCCGTGAACGCGACGCTCGATGACTCGGTCCCCGCCGGCCTCGCGGTGACCGGCGTCGACGACGCCGACTGCACGGCGACGGGCAACGACGTCCACTGCGACTTCGGCGACCTCGCCGACGGCGACTCGCGGACGGTCACGGTGACGGCGACCGTCGACCCGCCCGCCGATCCGGTCCAGGGCGACACGCTCACCAACACGGTCACGGCCGGCAGCGACACGCTCGATCAGATCCCGTCGAACAACACCGATCGGGCCGACCTGACCGTGACACCCGCCGCGGACCTCTCGGTGACGAAGGTCGCCGACGAGACGAGCCCGTTGGTCGGCGACACAGTGACCTACGAGCTGGTCGTCTCGAACGGGGGGCCGTCGGCGGCGACCGGGGTGAGCGTCAGCGACGAGCTGCCGGCGGACCTCTCCCTCGTCTCCGCCTCGCCGGAGTGCAATCCGCCCTCTGGGGGCACGATCACCTGCGCGCCGAGCGGCGGCACGCTCAGTGCGGGCGCCGACGCCACCTTCACGATCACGGTGACCGTCAACGCCTCGGGCGCCGGCTCAACCGTCGGAAACTCGGCGACGGTGACGTCGAGCAGCCCGCACGACCCGGATCCCACGAACAACACGGCGAGCACCACCATCCAGGTGCAGCCGCAGGCGGACCTCGAGCTGACGAAGACCGCGGCCGACCCGACGCCGGAGATCGACACGGACGACACCTTCACTCTCGAGGTTACGAACCACGGTCCGGGCGACGCCGAGAACGTCACCATCGACGATCCGGTGCCGGCGGGCCTGAGCTTCGTCTCCGCCTCGCCGGGGTGCCAGCTGCAGGGCAACGTCGTGCACTGCGCCCTCGGCACGGTCGCGGCGGATGACACCGTCGGCGTCACCGTGACCCTCCGCGCCGGTCCGGCTGCCCACGGCCAGAACATCGCGAACCTCGCGACGGCTGCCAGCAGCACCGATGACCCGGTCCCGGGGAACAACTCGGACTCGGAGAACATCACGGTCGGCGAGCGGGTGGACCTCCGTCTGGCCAAGAGCGTCTCGCCACCGAGCGTGCCCGCGGGGCAGAACGCGACGTACACGCTGATCGCGACCAACAGCGGCCCGAGCGACGCCACCGGCGTCACGCTTACGGACCCGCTCCAGCCTGGGATCTCGTTCATCGGAGCCACCCCGAGCCAGGGGACGTGCGCCGAGTCCGCCGGCACCGTGACCTGCAACCTGGGCACGATCCCGTCGGAGGGGCAAGCCCAGGTGCAGCTCACTGTTCGCGCCGAGACGGCAGCCGCCGGGCAGACGCTCAACAACACGGCCTCCGTGACGGCGAACGAGCCCGAGGCGCGTTCCGGCGACAACACGGCCGCCACCAGCCTCGGAGTGAGTCAGCCGCCGATCCCATCCCCCCCACTGGCCCCGGCGCCCAATGTGTCGAAGTGCTTCTTCGGGAACACGGTGACGATCCTGGGCACGAACCGGCCTGAGCGGATCCTGGGCACCCCCGGGCGAGACGTGATCAACGGGAAGGGAGGCAGGGACGTGATCCTCGGCCTCGCCGGCAACGATCTGATCTGCGGCGGGGGCGGAGACGATCTGATCAATGGCGGGCTCGGGAACGATCGCGTCAAGGGCAGCGCCGGCAATGACAGGATTCGCGGCAGTCACGGCTCGGACTGGCTGCGGGGAGCCCCTGGCAACGACCGGATCACCGGCCAGCAGGGACCCGATCGGCTGATGGGGAACAACGGCGACGACCGCCTCTGGGGGAAGCAGGGCAACGACTTCCTGCTCGGCGGGCCCGGCCGCGACTGGGGCAACGGCGGCCCCGGCCGCAACACGGCGCGTGGGGTCGACCGGGCGTTCAACGTCCAGAGGTGATTCGAAAGCGCTGTTCCGCCACGCGCTGGACCGAGCTCCCCAGGGGCGGGCAGGCGTCGGCCAGCCGGGCCGCGATCCATTCCGCGTCCTCGCCATAGGCCAGTCCCGTCCGGCAGTAGTCGAGGCGCAGCCCGACCAGCTCGAGCGGCGCGGCCGGGGTGCTCGGTCGCCACAGGGCCAGGACGCCGAGGTCGTTGCGCAGCCGGCGATCGACGGCGTAGTCGTCGAGCGCGTCGCCGAGGTCGTAGAGCAGCGGGATGTCGCGCTCGCAGCCGACACCGTGGAAGACGTGGGCGGAATGGCCGGCCACCAGAGTCGCGCCGGCGCCGAGCAGCGCGGCTGCGGCGGCCGCCTGCCAGCGCGCCGTATTGGGACTCATATTGGGCCCCCAGTGGGGGAAGGCGATGACCAAGTCGCACGCGTCTCGGAGCCGCCCCAGCTCGGCAGTCAGCCAGTCCGGCAGGCCGCGGTCGAGTTCGGCATAGCCAATCCCAGGCTCGTCGACATCGGCCGCGTACTCGAGCGGGTGGTCCGAGACCGCCACCAGACCGACCCGCACCCCGCCCCGCTCGACCACTATGCCCGCGCGCGCCGCTTCCTGATCCGGACCGGCGCCGGCGAACTCGATCCCCGCCTCGGCGAGCAACTCGAGGGTGTCGAGCAGCGCCCGCTCCTCGAAATCGAGCGCGTGGTTGTTGGCGAGCCCGACCGCGTCCACGCCGATCGCCCGCAGCGACTCGACGGCGACCGGCGGTGCGCGGAAGAAGAACGGCTTGCCCAGGATCCGGGAGGTGGGCTCGCCGCGTTCCGAGATGCAGCACTCGAGATTGCAGATCACCAGGTCGCAGTCCAGGCAAAGCTCGAGGACCTCGGGCGACCAGACCTCCTCCGGGGGGACCTCGGAAAGCCGCTCGGCCACCCCGCGGCCGAGCATCACGTCCCCGAGCAGCGCGATGGTCGGTTCCATCCACCCAGCGTTGCACCGCCCGGCCGACGCGCTCGCCGTGGCATAACCGACCATTCCGCTAGGATTTCCTGGCGATGCTGTTTTCCACCAGAGCCGAGTACGGGGTTCGCCTGATGGTCGAGCTGGGGCGTCAGGAAGATGGCGCGCCGGTCGCCCTGAGCACCGTCGCCGAGAACGAGCGCCTGCCGCTCTCCTATCTCGAGCACTTGGTGGCGAAGCTGCGGAAGGTCGGCCTGGTGGAGAGCCAGCGTGGAGCCCACGGCGGCTATCGCCTGGGCCGCCCCGCCGACGAGATCGAGATGCTCGAGGTGGTGCAGGCGCTGGAGGGCGCGATTGCCCCGATGGAGTGCTTCCACCCGGCCCCCGAGGGCAAGGTCTCCTGTTCGCACGAGACCGACGGCGACCAGGCCTGCGCGACCAAGCTTCTCTGGA
>DASQUY010000036.1:0-5722 GCA_035641055.1 Acidimicrobiales bacterium
GGGATCGCCGCCACCGCTCGGGCGTTGCTGCCGGGGCGCGACTGAGACCCGGCAACCGCGCGACAAGGCCCGGACCGGATGTCCGGCCCGGGCCTCTCCCCCTGGTCGCCCCCAGCGGTGATCAGGTTTCACCCTAGCTGAGCTAGGTGCCGCTTGTCACATGTTGTTATCGAGCCGTGCCCGGTGAGCGTTACGCAGCTAAGCCGAAAACCGGCGCCGACGCCAGGGGCGGCCCGGCGGTCGTAACACCCATGACACATGTCTCACCTGTCGATCACGTGTAGTAGGGATTCTCCCCCATTGCGTGGTCGGTGATGTCGACGACCTCGGTGATCTCGGGGATCGCCTCGCGGATCGACCGGGAGATGCCCTCACGCAGGGTCATCGCCGACACCGCGCAGCCCTGGCAGCCGCCGCCCATCGTCACGTAGGCCACCTCGCCCTCCACTCGATCAAGTCCCGCGAACCCGCCGTGCATGGCGAGGGCGGGGTTGATCTGGCCGTCGAGGAGCTGGCGCACCTTCTCTTCCGGCGTGCCGGAGAGCTCGATGTGGGCGCCGGCCAGGGGGTCGGGGCGGTTGGGGTTGCGCAGGACCAGCCCGTTCGCGACGCCCGTGGACGGCAGATCGAGCGTGGCGCCCTGCAGGGCGTCGATGCTGTCGGCCGGGATGATCACCGGGAGGGCGCCCTCGTGCTCGACGACGTCGCCGGCACCGGTGTCGGCCTCCGTGACGGGATCGAACGTGAGGTCGTAGGAGTACTCGACGCCGCGGACGCCCGTGACCTCGATCCGAAGGCCGAGGCTGTCGGCCTCGTCCTCTTGCGCCCGCAGCTCGAGGATCTTGTCCCGGGCGGGCTCGGTAACGGTCAGAACCATGTCGCCAGGCTATCGCCGCGCGGTGGCGACGGGCCGAACGACGTTTCCTCTGGCGCCCCGGGGTGCCATCATGGTGAGGGACGGCAGGAGGCGTCATGTGCCACATCTCCCACCACCATCGGTATGGCAGGGACAGCTGGTCGCTGTGCGGCTGGAGCTGGTTCGACGACGTCGAGCCGGCCGACGAGGCTGAGCCGGTCGAACGCCGGGACGAGCCGGCTCCCGTCTCGGCGGCGGGGAGCCGTGACCCAGACCTGCGCGTGTCCCAGGCCGAGCGCGACGACGTGGCCGCGGCGCTGGCCCGCCACTTCGCCGACGGCCGGCTCACGGTGGAGGAGTACGAGGAGCGGGTGGAGGCCGCCCTGGCGGCCCGCACCGGACGCGACCTCGAGCCGCTGCTCGCCGATCTGCCGGCCCCGGCCGCACCTGCACGGGCACGGCGCCCGCGGGCAGACCGGCGCGCCCCCCGGACGCCGGCCCTGCCGTCGGCGCGGGTCCTGGCGGTCGCCGCCGTCGTCGTGCTCGCCATCACCACGGGGTGGTGGGCGCTGTGGCTGCTGTGGCCGGCGCTGATCCTCACGGGCTCGTGCGCTTCCCGGTCCCGGTACCGGCACCGATACGGCGACCCGCGCACCACTCGGTCCGCCCCGCCCGTCCGGGATCCCGCGGTCACCCGGCTGTAGGCTGCCAGCCCCGAGCGGGGTCCGCGACCGGGACACCCGCGGGAGAGGGGCCTGTCGATGTCTGTCCACACGTCGGGCCTGCCGGGCCTGACCCGGCGGGCGTTCCTACGGTCGAGCGCCGTCGCCGCCGGGGGCGTGGTCCTGGCCGGACCGCTCACCAGCCTGCGGTTGAACCAGCGGGCCGGCGCCCGGCCCCGTCCCGAGCACGGCTACGGACCGTTGTCCCCCACGGTCGACCGCACGACAGGCCTGCCCCTGCTCCAGCTGCCCCGAGGATTCAGCTACCAGTCCTTCGGCTGGGCCGGCGACGTCATGGACGACGGCACCCCCACACCCGACCGGCACGACGGCATGGCGGTCGTCGAGTCGCGCCGGGGCCGCGGACGTCGCTCGGAGCTGGTGCTCATCCGCAACCACGAGAGGGGACCGGCGTTGCCCGGCGATCCCGTGCCCCTCGTGGGTGAGGGACTCGCCCCCACGTACGACGGCTTCGCCGTGCCCGGCCTGGTCGAGGGCCTGAGCGGAGGCACGACGGGCCTCACCTTCTCGGACGGGCACTTCACGGGATCGCAGGCCACGCTGGGGGGCACGCTCATCAACTGCGCGGGCGGACCGACGCCGTGGGGCTCGTGGCTCACCTGCGAGGAGCTCGTGCTGCGCGGCTCGCAGATCGGCGCCCGGGACCACGGGTTCGTGTTCGAGGTGCCGGCCCCCGGCCACCGCCACGTGGGGCGGGCCAGCGCCGTCCCGATCACAGACATGGGGTTGATGCGACACGAGGCGGTGGCCGTGGATCCCGTCACCGGGCACGTGTACGTCACGGAGGACAACGGACCTGCCTCCGGCCTCTACCGCTTCCGGCCGCATCGCCGTCCCCACCGGCCTGGCGACCTCGAGGGGGGCGGCACCCTCGAGATCCTCAAGCTCGCGGGGATCGACAACGCCGACTTGCGCCAGCCCACCCAGGGTGAGCGGTTCGGCGTCGAGTGGGTGGAGGTCGCCGACCCGAACGCCGACCCCGAGGCCTTCGTCGAGCCCCTCCCCGGCGCCGGCGACATCCTGGGCGAGGGGAGATCGGGGCCGTTCCTGCAGGGCGAGGCGGCCGGGGCCGCGACCTTCGCCCGCGGCGAGGGGTGCTGGTACGACCGGGGCGTCGTCTACTTCGTCGACACCAGCGGCGGCCCGGCCGGCAAGGGGGTCGTGTGGGCCCTCACGTTGCATGGTCACGCGCTCGGGCGGGGCCCGACGCTGACCGCCGTGTTCGTGTCCGAGAGCGAGGAGGCCGCCGACAACCCCGACAACATCACGGTGAGCCCGCGGGGAGGGCTGCTCGTGTGCGAGGACGGCGGCGGCCAGGTCGTCGACGGCGCCCGCACCTTCGGGACCCGGCTCGTCGGCATCGACCAACGCGGCCGCTCCTTCGTGTTCGCCGAGAACAGCGTGGTGATCGACCAGGCCATCCCCGGCAGGCCGGCCGTCGCCCCCGGCGACTACCGCGGCATCGAGTTCGCGGGGGCCACCTTCTCCCCGTCGGGTCGCTACCTGTTCGTGAACAACTACCTCCCGGGCATCACGTTCGCCATCGAGGGCCCCTGGCACCGGGGACCCCTGGGCTAGCGGGGCTCGAGCCGGATGGTGGTGGCGAGGATCTCCTCGCGGATCATCGCCCCGAGGTAGGGGGAGTCGGCGTACTTGCGCTCGTAGCCGGCCGTGGCGCGGCCGATCGACTCGACGTCCGGCGCCGGCGTTGCGTGGATGGGCACCGCCTCACCCCGGACGTGGAGGACCGTATCGGGCCGGGCCGTCAGCTCGCGGTACCAGCGGCCCTCGCTCCCCCGCAGCGAGCGGACGTAGACGTCGCCCCCGTCGACCACCGGCCAGACGGTGGTGCGGTGGATCTCGCCCTGGGCGCCCTCGGTCTCGATGTCGACCTCGGGCACCGCCTCGAGGTCTGCGGGCCACTCCATGCGGGCACAGCGTAGGCGTGGATTAGGGTCCCGCCCATGCCCGATCCCGACGCCGCCGGTCCGCTGACCACGACCATCGAGGACGGCGTCGCCGTCCTGCGCTTCGACGACGGCAAGGCCAACGTGCTGTCCCACGCCAGTGTCGATGCCTTCCAGGCGGCGCTCGACCGGGCCGAGGCCGAGGCCTCCGCCGTCTGCATCGTGGGCCGCGACGGCATGTTCTGCGCCGGCTTCGACCTGGCGGTCATGACTGCGGGACCCGACGCTGCCCGCGAGCTGGTCACCCACGGCGGCCGGATGCTCATGCGCCTCTACCTGCATCCCCAACCGGTCGTCGGCGCCGTCACCGGCCACGCCCTCGCGGCCGGGGCGCTGCTCGTCCTGGCCTGCGATGTCCGGATCGGGGCCGACGTCCCCACCAAGATCGGGCTCAACGAGACCTCGATCGGCATGGCGCTGCCGCTGTTCGCCCTCGAGCTGGCACGCGATCGGCTGGCCCCCACCGCCCTGGCCCGGGCCACGATCGCCGCCGAGACCTACGACCCGCACGGGGCGCTGGGGGCCGGCTACCTCGACCGGGTCGTGCCGGCCGGGAGCCTGGCCGACGAGGCGGTGGCCGAGGCCCGCCGCCTGGGCGGCTACCAGCCGGGGCCCTACGCCCAGACCAAGGAGTCGCTGCGCCGGCCGACCATGGACCGGGTGGTGGCGGGCGGCGCCGCCGACCTCGCCCGCTTCACGGTCGAGCCGCCGGCCTGACCGCCGGGGGTTTCCCGGGCACCCACCTCAACCCTGGAGGTCACGCAGCGACCAGCGGAGCAGGTCGGGATCGGCCCAGGCGGTCTCCGGAGCCGACACGGCCCGGCCGAGAGCCCGGAGGGCGTCGACGGTCAACGCCAGCGCCACCGGCGGCTGGGCGACGAGCTGGCCGATGAGCGCGTCGACGGCGGCGTCGAGCTCGTCGGTCGGGGCGACCCGGTGCACATACGCCCAGTCGAGGGCCTCGGCGGCGGACAGCCGCCGGCCGGTCATCACCAGCTCGCGGGTCCTCGGCAGGCCGATCTCGCGGGCTAGGCGCGGCAGGCCGGCCCAGGTCAGCGGGATGCCGATCGCCAGCTCGGGGATGGCGATCTGCACGTCGTCGGCCGCCACCCGTAGGTCGCAGGCGGCGGCCAGCAGGGCGGCGCCGCCGATCACGTGCCCGTGCAGGCGGGCGACGGTCACCTGGGGCAGCCGCTCCCACGCCTCGAGCAGCCGCTGCCAGCGTCCGCTCAGCCGCCGGGCCGCGAGGACGCTGTCCGGGGACCGGGCGACCGGCTCGGCCAGGTCGGCGCCGGCGCTGAACGCCCGGCCGGCGCCGCCGAGCACGACCACCCGAACGTCGTCGCGCTCGGCGAGCTCGTCGACAGCCTCCCGCAGGCCGAGGTAGGTGGCCGCGTTCAGCGCGTTGAGCTTCTCCGGGCGGGACAGGGTCAGGCGACCGACCGGCCGACCGGCGTCGAGCTCCCACCGCACGGGCGCATCGCCGTCGGCCACGGGGAGCTACTGCGCCGGGAGCTGCTGCACGGCCCAGGAGTTGCCGTCGGGATCGTCGAAGTAGACGAACTTGCCCCAGGGGAACTCCTCGACCCCGCTGACGTCCACGCCTCGGGCGGCGAGCTCGGCCCGGGCGGCGTCGACGTCCGCGACGACGAGCTGCAGGCCCTTCACCGACCCGGGGGCGGCGTCGCTGATCCCCTTCCCGAAGGCGATCGAGCACGCTGAACCGGGCGGCGTGACCTGGACGAAGCGGATCTCGTCGCTGACGGTGTGATCGTGATCGACCACGAACCCCGCCTGGTCCGTGTAGAAGGCCTTGGCCCGGTCGACGTCCGAGACCGGGACGGCCACCAGTTCGAGCTTCCAGTCCATGGGCGCTTTCTAGCAGGCGGGCTACGCTCCGCTGCCGCCGATGGCTGCGTCCCCCGTCCTCGCCCCGTACCCGGCCGCCCGGGCGCCGCGGGCGATGGTCGCCACGGTCGACCGGCTCGCCAGCGAGGCTGGGATCGCGGTGCGGCGCGCCGGTGGTTCGGTCGCCGACGCCGCCGTCGCGGTCAGCGCCGTGCTCGCCGTCACGACGCCACACATGTGCGGCATGGGCGGCGACCTGTTCGCGGTCGTGGCCCGGCCGGGCCGGCGGCCGGAGGTCCTCAACGCCT
>DASQUY010000037.1:0-3136 GCA_035641055.1 Acidimicrobiales bacterium
CATCTGGATGAGGCCGGCGGCAAGGGGCGCCACCAGCCACAGCAGCAGGAATCCGAGGCCGCCCAACGGGCTGTCGCCGTCGTCGCTCCCGCCGAAGAAGAACACCATGTAGGCGAGGTAGGTGAAGGCCGAGCCGATCGCAGCGGCGATGCTGGATACGAGGATGTCTCGGTTCAGGACGTGCGAGAGCTCGTGGGCGAGGACGCCGCGGAGCTCACGCCGATCCAGGACCTGAAGGATCCCGCGCGTGACCGAGACCGCGGCGTGGTCGGGGTTGCGCCCCGTGGCGAAGGCGTTGGGCTGGGGCATCTCGCTCACGTAGATGCGCGGCATCGGCGCCTTGGCCCCAACGGCCAGCTCCCGGACGATCTGGTAGAGCTCCGGGGCCTCCTGCTCGCTCACCGGCTTGGACCGGGTGGCGGCGATGGCGATGCGGTCGCTGGACCAGTACATGATGGCGTTGAACACGAACGCGATCAGCAGAGCGATCGTGGCCCCCTGGCGCCCCCCGACCCAGGCGCCCACCGCCACGAACAGGCCGGCCAGCGCGGCGATGAGGATCCAGGTCTTCGTCCGGTTGATGCCGATCATGTCGCTGCCATTGTACCGAGGCCGGACAATAGGCAATCCGGGCTATGGGAGCGTGGCGTTCGGGGGGAACGTGGCCAGGAGATCGGGGAAGATCCCCACGGCCACGACCCCCGCCAGCGCCAGGGCGACGACCCCGCTCACCAGGACCGGGGCCCGGAACGGCCGGGGCTCGGCCACCGGGACGAGGAACATCTGCTTCACGATGGCGGCGTAGTAGTACAGGCTCACCACCGAGTTCACGACCATGACGATGGCCAGCCACGCCTGTTCGGCGTTGATGGCGGCCTGGAAGATGAAGAACTTCCCCCAGAACCCCGCCGTCGGCGGGATGCCGGCCAGCGAGATCATGAACGCCCCCATGGCCACGGCGATGGCCCCCGATCGCTGTCCCAGCCCGGCGAAGTCCTCGATCAGCACCCCGGGCGACTCGCGGGAGAGTGCGGTGACCACGGCGAACGCGCCGAGGTTCATGACCGCGTAGATGAGGATGTACAGCACCGAGGCGGCGAACGCCTGCTCGTTGATGGCGGTCGCGGCCTCATCCGACGCCGCGCGAACCAGCGCGAACGGCAGCAGCATGTAGCCGGCCTGGGCGACACTCGAGTAGGCCAGCAGCCTCACGGCCTGGCGCTGTTGGATGGCCACGAGGTTCCCGATCGACATCGTCAGCACCGACAGGATGGCGAACACCGGCGCCCACACGTCGGCCAGCGGACGGAAGCCGACGAACATCAGCTGGAGCAAGCCGGCGAACCCGGCCGCCTTGGAGGCCACCGACAGGAACGCAGCCACCGGGATCGGGGAGCCCTCATACGTATCGGGGGCCCAGAAGTGGAACGGCACCGCCGACACCTTGAACGCGAACCCCGCCACGACGAACAGCACTGCGGCGAGGCCCAGGCCCTCCGGTGCTGCGGCCAGCTTGGCGGCGATGCCGTCCAGCGTCAGCGTCCCCGTCACCCCGTAGAGCAGGCTCATGCCGTAAAGCATCACCGCCGCCGACAGGATGCCGATCAGGAAGAACTTCAGCGCCGCCTCGTTGGATCGTGGATCGCGCTTGCGGAACCCGGCGATGAGGAACCCCGGGGCGGACACCACCTCGAGCGAGATGAACAGCATGAGCAGATCTCGCGAGGAGACGATCGTCAGCATCCCCAGGAACGAGGTGAGCAGGAGGAAGTAGTACTCCCCCTGGTAGAAGCGTCCGTCGCGGAAGTAGCGCAGCGACAACAGCAGGACGACCAGGGCCACGACGAGGAAGAACACTTTGAACAGCACGGCGAACGAGTCGACGACGTAGGTCTCTCCGAACGCCCGCGTCTCCGTACCGATGTTCGACAGCGCGAACCCCAGGGCCGTGGCCACGCCGACGAACGACACCCACATCGACCAGTGCTTCCGCCTCTGCTTGAGGAACAGGTCGATGGTCAGGACAAGGAGGACCGTGCCGGAGAGGATCAGCTCCGGCGAGATCGCCCGGTAGTCGATGTCGGGCAGCATCGACTAAAAGATCCCGACCAGGGAACCCACCGCCTCGCCGGTCACGCCGAGCACCAGCCGCGGGAAGATGCCGAGCAGGAGGATGCCTACGACCAGCGGCGCCCACGAGACGTACTCGGTGGCGGTGATGTCGGCGAGCGGCTTCGGCTGCCACCGCTCCGGGATCGTGCCGAGATTGATCCGCTGGATCATCCACAGCATGTAGCCGGCGGTGAGGATCGTGCCGATGCCACCGAACACCATCAGCGTCCGGAACAATCCCAGCGAAAGCCCCGCCGCCGGGTTGTAGGAGGACAGCAGGGCCATGACCTCGCCCCAGAAGCCGGCCAGCCCCGGGAGCCCCAGCGAGGCGATGGCGGTGAACGCGAAGACCGAGCCCAGGTACGGCATCTTCTGGAGCATCCCGCCGCCGACGACGTCAAACTCCCGGCTGTGGTACCGCTCATGCATCGATCCGGCCAGGAAGAACAGCATCCCGGTGATGACGCCGTGGGCGACCATCCCGAAGATGGCCGCGTTGATCCCGATGTCGGTCAGCGTGGCGATGCCGAGCATGACGAACCCCATGTGGCCCACCGAGGAGAAGGCGATGAGCCTCTTGATATCTCGCTGGGCCAGGCACGCCAGGGCGGCGTAGACGATGGCGATGACCGCCAGGACCCCGATCCACGGCGCCCAGACACGAGCCGCGTCCGGAAGGATCGGGAGGGCGATCCGAACGAAGCCGTACGTCCCCATCTTCAGGAGGATGCCGGCCAGCACCACGGAGCCGACCGTCGGGGCCTCCGTATGCGCATCGGGCAGCCAGGTGTGGAACGGCCACATCGGCACCTTGATGGCGAAACCGAGGAACAGGCCGGCGAACACCACGAGCTGGAACGTGCGATCGAACCCGGCCCCCTGCAGGGCGATCATGTCGAACGTGTGAGGGTCGGCGCGGAAGTACATCGCCAAGAACCCCAGCAGCATGAACACGCTCCCGAACAGCGTGTACAGGAAGAACTTGATGGCCGCGTACTCGCGGTTGGGGCCGCCCCACAGCCCG
>DASQUY010000038.1:0-5472 GCA_035641055.1 Acidimicrobiales bacterium
GCAACACGCCCGCCGCGGCGGTGGAGGCGCTCAACGACTTCGGCCGCGCCGGGTGGTCCGGCCCGTGCCCGCCGTCGGGGACGCACAGCTACGACTTTCGCCTCTACGCGCTCTCCCAACCGACCGGGGTCTCCCCCGACACCGACGGGGTCGAGGCGGCCGAGCAGATCGAGTCCAGCCCGGCGTTGGCGTCCGCCGCCCTCAGCGGGACGGTCGACGCCGTCTCGTCATGAGGAGGGCCAGCGGACAGCTCCTGAGCTTCCCGAGGTCATGGGTTCCATCCCGGCCAGCCCGAGGTCATGGGTTCCGGATATGGAACCCATAGCCTCACCCTCCGGATCGTGGAACCAATGACCTCGGGCACGGTGCCCGCTCGGCCCGCCGTCAGCGCACCACGAACCCGGGCACGTCGTGGGAGCGGATCCCGACCTGCTCGGCCTCGACGGCGTGGACGACCGCCAGGCGCGGGCCGACGTGCGCCCACGCCACCAGCGCGTCGACCGCCGCAGGATCGCCCTGAGCCTCGATCTCCACGCGCCCGTCCGGCCGGTTGCGGACCCAGCCGCTGAGGCCGAGGCGCTCGGCCTCCCGCCGGCACGTCTGGCGAAACCAGACTCCCTGCACCCGGCCGTCGACCACCGCCCGCACGCGAATCACGCCGGCAGATTCGGCCGCGGCCGCGGCCACTAGCTCGACGTCGGCCCGTCTGCCCCGTCGCCGCCGCGGGCCTGGCGAGCCTGCTCGTCCGCCTCGAGCTCGGCCTCGAGCTCCGCCAACGGATCATCGACGGCGCCGTCTTCGTCGTCTTCTTCGTCGTCCGGCGGCTCGTCGACCTGCTCCGCGTCGGCGTCGATGACGTCACGGCCGCCGCGGCGCGCCGGGGCCGACCTCTCGGCGGCCCGCGCCGGCATGTCCGCCCGCCGCACCTGGAAGCTGGCGACCGCGAGGGCGATCAGCGTCGGGAAGAAGAACAACCCGCCGCCCAACAGCACGGAGGCGGCCAAGGCCAGCAGGGCGAACGTGAGGAGGCGGCTGCGGTCGGGCCGGCGATTGGCCCAGACCGCGAACGCCGCCACTGCGACCGGCAGGACGATCAGGGCGAGCACGCCCGTCCCGCGCGCGTCGATCAGGGTCGTGTCCTCATCGGGCATCTCTTGGCCGGTCACCGCCTCCCGAGCGGCGATCGCCACGCCGCGGAAGGCGGTCGGCAGCTCTTCGCCCCGGTCGTCGACCGGAACCGGGAGGAACAGGACGTAGACGGCCGAGAGCACCGCCAGGACCAGCGCGATCAGCACGGCCAGGTCGCCCGGCCGACGCCGGCCCCTGCTCCCACCGAACAGCCCACGCCCAACCCCGGTGCCCGCGGCGCCCCGGCCGGCGCGGGGCGGTGGGCCGCCGTTGGTGGCCGCCGCCGAAGTCGAGGCCTGCGATGCACGGTCGACCCGGGCGGGGCCGGCCTCGGCGGCGCTCACGCGAGCAGAGAGCGCGTCGCGGGCGGCGCGGTTGCGGGCCGCCCGGCGCTGCTTGGAGGTACGACGCTTGTCTGGCACAGACGACAACGGTACGCCGCGGAGCACCCCGACGGCGATCCGGGGCGGTGGCCGGAGGCGAGACCGTAGCCGGCGAGGCCTGACTGACGTTTCTGCCCGCGCTGACCTGCACCGTGGAAGGTGAGCGCGGGCAGAAGCAGGTGAGCCCTCCGCGGGCGGGCGGATGTCGGCCCGGAACACGCTCTCGCGCACATGTTCCCGATTTGTCACACCCCGCCGTTAGGGTGCACCCACGCTCCGGTCGGCATCCGGTCGGTCGGCGGATCGGCCCCACGGGCCCGTTGTTCCCCCGATCCGGAGATGTAACGATGACGACCGATGACCCGGCCCAGCACCGGCTCTACGCGCGACTCGGCGAGGTGCTCGGGCGAGACCACGCGGCGACGCTGATGACGTCGCTCTCGGATGTGACGCGCTTGCGGCACGACTTCGACCAGTTCCGTGTCGACGTGGACCTGCGGTTCACCGCCCTCGAGGACCGGATGGATGCCCGCTTCGCGGCCGTGGACGTCAGGTTCCGGGCCGTCGACCATCGCTTCGAGTCCGTCGACCACAAGCTGGACGCCATGGAGCACCGCATCATCGGCACGGTGCACAAGCTGTCCCGCGACCAGATCCTGGCGATGGTGTGGGCCAACCTCGGGCAGCTGGTGGCCTTCGGTGGCCTCCTGCTGGCGGCAGTGAGACTGTGAGCTATCCCGGGATCGTGTACCGGGACGGACCGACCGGGCGGCGCGCGGCGCTCGCCGGTGGACCGGACGTGTGGGAGGTCATCCTGGCGGTCCGGCACGCCGCCGGCGGCGACGACGCCAAGATCGCCGGAGCCGCCGAGCAGACCGGCCTGGCGGAACGACTGGTCAGGCTGGCGGTGAACTTCGCCTCGGCGTTCCCCGACGAGGTCGAGGAGCGCATCGCCATGAACGACGAAGCCGCCGAGCAGGCGCGGCTCCAGGCCGAACGGCGCGCCCGCCTGCTCGCCTCGTGAGGTTCCTTGTCGACGAGATGTCCGGCACCGACCTCGCGGCCGGGCTCCGAGAGAACGGCCACACCGCGACACACGTCGTCGAGGTGGGTCTCGCCGGGGCCCACGACCGGGACGTGGTGGCACATGCCGCCGAGCACGACTCTGTCGTCGTCACGGAGAACGCGGTCGACTTCGTTCCGCTCCTCGACGAACGGATGGCTGCGGGCCTCCCGACGCCAGCTGTGGTGATCGCGCTCAAGCGCAAGCTGCCCGCCGAGGCGGGCGCCATGAACCACGTACTCGCCAAGCGACTGACCGTGTGGGCGAAGGCGCACCCGGACCCTTATCGACACGTCCACTGGTTGGGAGCAGACGAGACCCCCTGAGACAAGCTCGCCGCTCGCGCGTCGACCGCGCCAAGCTGGTGACGCGGTCGGGCGTCGGTCGCTCGGCGAGCAGGCAACCTCGGGGTTCCGCTCCACCTTGGTTGTGACTCGACCGGTAGCCTGTCCCTTCACGCTTATGAGCCGCTTCCTCGACCTGATCAACGAGCGCGTGGTCGTCTACGACGGGGCGTTCGGCACCTACGTGCAAGAGCTGGGGCTGACCGCCGACGACTTCGGCGGGCCGCACCTCGAGGGCTGCAACGAGATGCTCTGCCTCACCCGGCCCGACGTCATCGCCGGCATGCACGAGGCCCACTTCCGGGCCGGCGCCGACGTGGTCGAGACCGCCAGCTTCGGTGCCTTCGCCGTGCCGCTCGCCGAGTACGGCATCCCCGAGCGGACTCACGAGATCTGCCTCGCCTCGGCCCGCATCGCCCGCGAGGTCGCCGACGGCCACGGCGGCTTCGTGGCCGGCTCGATGGGACCGGGCACCAAGTCGCCGTCGCTGCGGCAGATCCCGTTCACCGACCTGCGCGACGCCTACGAGGTCATGGCCCACGGGCTCCTCGAGGGCGGTGCCGACCTGCTCCTGCCCGAGACGCACTTCGACCTGCTGGCCGCCAAGGCGGCGGTCATCGGCGCCCGGCGGGCCATGGCGACGCTGGGCAGGCACGTGCCCATCCAGCTCCAGGTGACCATGGAGCAGACGGGCACCATGCTCCTCGGCACCGAGATCGCCGCCGCCCTCACCGCGCTCGCCGCGCTCCAGCCCGACGTCTTCGGACTCAACTGCGCAACCGGGCCCGCCGAGATGCACGAGCACCTGCGGCACCTGTCCAGCAGCTCCCCCCTGCCCATCTCCTGTCTGCCCAACATGGGGCTGCCCTCGGTCGTCGACGGCAAGATGCACTACGACCTCACCCCCGAGGAGCTGGTCGACCACCAGACCCGCTTCGTCAGCGAGCTCGGGGTGCGGGTCGTCGGCGGCTGCTGCGGCTCGACGCCCGAACACATCCGCCGGCTGGCGTCGGTGAAAGAGCTCACCCCGGCCTCACGCGAGCCGCGCCCCGAACCCGGGGCGGCGTCGATGTTCAGCGCCGTGCCGTTCCACCAGGAGGCCAGCTTCCTCATCGTCGGCGAGCGCACCAACGCCAACGGCTCCAAGAAGTTCCGCGAGAGCATGCTGGCCGGCGATTGGGACTCGTGCCTTCGCATGGCCCGCGACCAGGAGCGCGAGGGCGCCCACGTGCTCGACGTGTGCGTCGACTACGTGGGTCGGGACGGCACGGTCGACATGGACGAGATCGCCAGCCGCTTCGCCACCCAGGTCACCGTGCCCCTCGTGCTCGACTCGACGGAGCCCCAGGTCATCGAGGCCGGCCTCCAACGCCTGGGGGGCCGGGCGATCCTCAACTCGGCCAACCTCGAGGACGGCGAGGGCGAGGGCAGCCGCTTCGACCGGGTGTGCCGCCTGGCCAAGACCTACGGCGCCGCCGTGGTGTGCATGCTCATCGACGAGGAGGGCCAGGCCCGAGACGTCGAGTGGAAGCTGCGCATCGCCCACCGCATCCACGACCTGGCGACCCGGCGCTACGGCCTCCAGCCCGGCGACCTCATCTTCGACGCGCTCACCTTCCCGCTCTCCACCGGGGACGAGGACCTCCGCGGCGATGCCATGGCCACCATCGAGGCCGCCCGTCGCATCAAGGCCGAGTTGCCCGGCGTGTACACCACCCTCGGCGTCTCCAACGTGAGCTTCGGCCTCTCCCCCGCCGCCCGCCACGTGCTCAACTCGGTGTTCCTGCACGAGTGCGTCGAGGCGGGGCTCGACTCGGCCATCGTGCACGCCGGGCGGATCATGCCGCTCAACAAGATCCCCGAGGACCAGCAGAAGGTCTGCCTCGACCTCGTCTACGACCGGCGCGACGAGGCCGCGGGGTACGACCCCCTCGCCGCGTTGCTGGACGTGTTCGCCGACGTCAAGGTTGCCGAGCAGGCCACCGAGGACCGCTCGGGCTGGCCGGTCGACGAGCGCCTCAAGGCCCGCATCATCGACGGCGACCGCGACGGCCTGACGGACGACCTCGACGACGCGCTCGCGGGGGGCACGCCGGCCCTCGGGATCATCAACGACGTCCTGCTCGAGGGCATGAAGGTGGTCGGCGACCTGTTCGGCTCCGGCCAGATGCAGCTGCCGTTCGTGCTCCAGTCCGCCGAGACGATGAAGGCCGCCGTCGCCCATCTCGAGCCGCACATGGACAAGGTCGAGGGCGACGCCGGCAAGGGACGCATCGTCCTCGCCACCGTCAAGGGTGACGTCCACGACATCGGCAAGAACCTGGTCGACATCATCCTCACCAACAACGGCTACGAGGTGCACAACCTCGGCATCAAGGTGAGCATCGCCGACCTGATCGAGAAGGCGCTCGAGGTCCGGGCCGACGCCATCGGCATGTCCGGCCTCCTCGTGAAGTCGACGCTCATCATGCGTGACAACCTCGAGGAGCTGAACGAGCGCCGGCTCGCCGAGATCCCGGTGCTGCTGGGCGGCGCCGCCCTCACCCGCAGCTAC
>DASQUY010000039.1:0-2680 GCA_035641055.1 Acidimicrobiales bacterium
CCGCCACACCCGAGCGCTGGCCCGCTTCGACGCGGAGCACCTCGAACGGCTCCGACTGGACCTGCCCCCGGCCGAGTGGTCACAGCGTGGGCTGCCCACCCGGCTGCTGCTGCGGCATGTTCTGGCCGAGCTCGACCAACCACCGGACTGGCCGACGTGACCGCCGCGACGCGCCCAACCCCCGCCCGCGCACCGACCGACGAGGCCGGGACCTGGCCGGCCGACACACTCGTCTATCCACCGAGCGCGGCCCGCTTCGGCGACCAGACGTGGCGCTTCACCGACCTGCCCCGTGCCCCCAACGTCAACGCCGGAAGCTGTTGTGTGCGGTTCGGGTCGCTGCCCGAGCACTGGCGGCGCTTCGCCCGCGAATACCTCATGGCCCTCGTCGACACCGCTGCCCTGCGAGATGTCGGCGTGATCCGCCAGCGTCCCGCCAAGGCCCGCACCCTCATCGCCGAACACAACCGGCTCGTCGCCATCGCCAAGTGGGCGACCGCCGAAGGACTCGGACCGCCCGCCGAGTGGGAAACCGACGTCCCGTCGCGCTACCTGCGCCACCTGCGCACGGCCTCGCTGCGCACCGTAGAGCAGGCGGCCGAGACCCTCACACGGTTCTGGCGGCACCGAGCCTTATTCACCGACAGCGGGCTATCCGCCGAGGCGTGGCCCGGCACACCCGCCCGCCGGGTCCCGGCGCTGGTCCTGCGCGGCGCTGCGCCACCAGCACCGGACGGATGCACCACCCCGGTGATCTCCCCCGAGTCGTTCTTCGCCTTGCTCGGCGCCGCGCTCGCCTATGTGACCGACTTCAGCGCCGACATCCTCGCCGCCAGCCGCCCCAAAGAAGTTGCCGTGGGGTGCAGCGGTGAGCAGGCCGTAGAGCGGCTCACCGCCTGGGCCGCCGACCCGACCAGCCGGGTGCCGGTCGCCGACGGCGTTCCGCTCTACCGTCGCCTTGCCGCCCTCACCGGGATCCACGAGCGGGCCTTCCGGCCCTACCGGCCGGCCGGGGTGCGCCTGCACGCCATCACCTCGGCCATGGTGGCCGCCGGGCGAGTGGCTCCTGGTGGCTACGGGCCGGCGTTCATCGTTACCCGTGCCGATGGGACCCGCGGACCGTGGAGATCACCCATCGGCCCGAACGAAGCCCGCACCGAGTTGCGCATGCTGCGCGCCGCCGCCTACATCGTGCTGCTCGCCCTCACCGGGATGCGCGACTCCGAAGCCCAAGACGTGCGCAAGGACTCGCTGCACGAACGGATGGGCACCCTGGCGGTGATCACCCGACGCCACAAGCACACCGACGGCGACGAGCTGTTCCAATGGGTCAGCGACGACGCCGCTGTCGCCTACACCCTCCTGGCCCGCCTCTCCGCCCACCCGAGCCATGTGGTGGCCTCGCTGAACACCCGGGACGGGCAGCTGACAGCGGGGATGCACGCCTCGGTCGATCTGCGCCTGTTCGCCACCCACGTCAATGCCGGCCGGCACCAAAGCGGCCTGGCCGTGATCGCCGACACCGAGATCCACCCGCAACGGCTGCGGCACACCTTCGCGTACGTCGCCGGCCTGTTCGAGGGCGGCGACCTGGTCGTGGGCGACCGGTTCGGTCACGCCTTCGCCACCACGACCGCGTCCTATCAGCGTCACCGCCCCGACGACGAATGGCTGCGCTGGAAGCAGCACGGCCGCAACGACGCGGCCCTGCGACGGCTGGTGATGCTCGCCGAGCTTCTCGACAGAGGCGGCTCGTCTGTCGGGCGTGACGCCGCCGAGATCCAGGCGACAGCGACCCAAATCAAAGCGCTCGTCGTGTCCAACCCGCGAGCCGCCCAGCGTCTGGCCGCCCAGCACGCCCAGCGCTGGCGGCCCGGCCGGCTGCTCGACTGCAACTACGACCACGCCAAGCCCGACCTGGCGGTGTGCCGCCAGATCGCGGTTACGCTCGGCGTCCCCAATGTCGGCGACGGGCCCCTCCCTGACCTGTGCCCGGCAGGGGGATGCGCCAACGCCACCGTCACCCCGCTGCACGCCCCCGCGGTCAGGGCCGAACGCGACGCCGCACTCGAGCGCGCCGCTGGCGGGTCGTCGCCGGTGGCCGCCGCCCAAGCCCAGGCCGAGGCGGACCAGCTCACAGCGGTCTTGCGCCACCTCGACCCGCAAGCCGCGCCGTGAGCGCCCGACCCAACTCCGGTGTCACCCCTACGGTCATCACGGCCATCATCGAGGCCATCGCGCTGCTCGGGCGCGACGGCACCCAGCCGCGCACCGCCGTCAACCTGGCCAACCTGGCCGGCACCTCCCGCCCCACCCTCTACCGAGCCTTCGCCGAACGTCCCGAGCGGCGTGTCGCCTTCGAAAGCCTCACCGTCACCGACGGGCTCGTCGCCCAGCAACGCACCGAGGCGGACCGGCGCATCGCCGAGCGACGCGCCGACAACACCCAACTCCGCCGTCTCGTCTCCGCCCTCGCCACCGTCGCCGAGGCGCTCAAACGGGAAAACCTCGCCCTGCGCCACAGCCCCGCCGGTGGCGCCGGCACGCTCACCCCCATGCCGGACTGAACCGCCCCGGGTTCGGTGGAGGCTCCGATCCTTGAGAAGGATGGAGTCATGCCAAGCCAGGGCAAGTATCCCGACGAGGTGCGTGAGCGTGCGGTGCGGATGGTCCTCGATCA
>DASQUY010000040.1:0-3157 GCA_035641055.1 Acidimicrobiales bacterium
CCGGGCGGCAGCGTGGAGGCTGCGGCCGGCGGTGCTCAGGTACACCGCCAGCGTCGGGGAGCGCGCCCCGGCGCCGGCCAGCCCGGCCAGGCCCACGCCGGCGGCGGCGAGGATCGCGCCGGCGGCGTGCCGGTCGTCGTAGACGCGCCGCTCCAGCGCCCCCATGGCCGAGCCGAACAGCGCCACCGGATGCAACCTGTCCGGTACCGGGGGCTCACCCAGGGCCCGATCGATCACCAGCCCCGCGCCGGCGGCCAGCGCCCGGCGGCGCCACTGCCTCACCACCGGGCCGCTGCCACCAGCAGCCCGACGGTCTCGGCCACCACGCCGGCCGCCCCCAGGACGTCGCCCGTGTACCCACCGAGGCGGCGCCGGGCGAGCGCCAGCACCCCTCCGAACGCGGCGATGGCGCCGCCGACCACCGCCAGGCCTGGGCCTTGGCCGGCATCGACGGCGAGTACCACCGTGGCGCCGGCGACGGCCAGGGCCACCAGCGCCGGGGCGGCGGGCCGGGCCCCTCCCCGCGGGGCCGCGAACCCCGAGGCGGCGCCGCCGCCGGGCCGGGCGTAGGGCAGCCACGCCAGAGCCAGGGCCATGCCCGCCCGGACCGCGGCCCAGAGCCCGGCCACGAGCAGCGGGTCGGGCTCGAGCGAGGCCAGGGCGGCCACCCGGAGCCCGACGACGAGCACCACCACCACGACGCCGAACGCGCCGACACCGGGCGTGGCCATCACCGCCAGCCGGCGCTGCCGATCGAGGGGTGGCAGCAACCCGTCGGCGGTGTCAGCCAGGCCGTCGAGGTGAAGCATCCCCGTGAGCGCGGCATCGACGGCGACGGCCAGGACGGCGGCGACGAGGGGCGGCCACAGCTCACCCGCCGCCCACCAGGCACCGCCGACCACCAGGCCGATCACCGCACCCACGGGCCCGAACCACCCCGGGGCGCGGCGGTCGGGCGGGGCGGCGCCGCCGACGACGGTGAGGAAGCCGAGGGCGCTACGCATCAGCGACCGTCGGGCCGCTCGAGGGGCAGCACCCGACCGGCCACGACCAGGAGCACCTCGTCGGCGATCTCGGCCACGGCGCGGTTGAGCTCACCCAGCACGTCGGCGAAGCGGCGGCCGAGCTCGGTCGGCGCATGGACCCCGAGACCCACCTCCTCGGACACGACCACCGTGCCGGCGGACCGGGCCGTCAGGGCCCGGCGCAGGGCGGCGACGTCCGGCGTCAGATCGGCGGAGGCCGCCACCCAGGTGCCCAGAGAGTCGACCAGCGCCGGCCCGTCGACGGCCGCCAGCACGGCCGGCAGGTCGGCCGCCGCCTCGACGGTCGGCCACGATGCGGGCCGGCGGGCGCGGTGGGCGGCGATGCGAGCCGCCATGTCGTCGTCGGTGGCGGACCCCGTCGCCACGACGGTCACGGGGTCGCCGGACGCCGCCGCCAGCGACTCGGCCACCTCGGACTTCCCCGAGCGCGTGCCGCCCAGGACCAGGGTGATCACCTGGCCGAGTCTTACACTCTCCGCCGTGACGACCGCGACCCGCGTCCTGTTCGTGTGTTGGGGCAACATCTGCCGCTCGCCCACCGCCGCGGCCGTCATGCGCCGCGCCGCCGATGAGGCGGGCCTGGCCGACGTGATCGAGGTCGACAGCGCCGGCACCAGCGCCGAGCACCTGGGCGAGCGTCCGGACCGCCGAGCCATCGCCGAGGCCGACCGCCGCGGCCTCGACCTGCGCCACGAGCGGGCCCGACGGGTGCGTCCCGACGACTGGGATCGCTTCGACCTGCTGCTCGCGGCCGACGGCACCGTCGAGCGCGCCCTGCTGCGCACCGCGCCCGACGAGGCAGCCCGGGCCAAGGTGCGCCGCATGACCGACTTCGGCCCCGACGCCGGGCACGTGGCCGACGTGCCCGACCCGTACTACGGCGGGGCCGACGGCTTCGCACGCGTCTACGACCTGTTGGACCGCGCTTGCACGGGGCTGCTCGAGCACGTCACCACCGGCCGGCTCCGACCAGCGTGACGAACAGGCACCTGGCGGCGGCCGTCGAGCAGGCGCTCGGCGCGCCCGTTGCGCACGTCGATCCCGCCGGCGGGGGCTGCATCAGCGACGCCGCCGGCGTGGATCTCGCCGACGGCCGCCGGGTGTTCGCCAAGTCCGCCTCTCGGCTGCCGGACGGCCTCCTCGACGTGGAGGCCGACGGCCTGTCCTGGCTGGGCGCGGTCGAGGGGGTGCTGGTGCCAGCGGTCCTGGCCGTGACGGGCGAGGTGCTGGTGCTGGAGTGGATCGAGCCCGGCCTTCCCCGGCCGACCACCGACGAGTCGCTCGGCCGGCGGCTGGCGCGCCTCCACCGGGCGGGAGCCGACGGCTTCGGCTGGCACCGCGACGGCTTCATCGGCGCGCTCCCGCAGCGCAACGCGCCGGCGGACGACTGGCCGTCCTTCTGGTTCACGCGTCGCATCGAGCCGCTGGCCCGCGCCGCCCTCGACCGGGGCCACATCGCGCCTCGTTCCGCCGTCCTCGTCGAGCGCCTCGGCAGCCGGCTCGGTGAGCGCCTCGCGGGGCCGCCCGAGCCCCCGGCGCGCCTCCACGGCGACCTCTGGAGCGGCAACGTGCACGTCGATCGCGAGGGCGAGCCGTGGCTCATCGACCCTGCCCCCTACGGCGGGCACCGCGAGGCTGACCTTGCCATGCTGCACCTCTTCGGCGCCCCGTCGCCCCGGTGTGTCGCCGCCTACCAGGAAGACCACCCGCTGGCCGACGGCTGGCGGGAGCGGCTACGGCTGTGGCAGCTCGAGCCGCTGCTGACCCACGCCGTGATGTTCGGCGGAGGCTACGGCGCTTCGGCTCTCGCGGTGCTCGAACGGTTCGCCTGACCGGTCCTCCGCAGAGACCGGCGACCGCGTCACCTGCGAGGTTCTCGTGGCAGACTCCGGGCGATGGCCCTCGACGTTCCCGCCGTCGCCTACGTCCTGCCGGACGGAGGCCCGGACCCGGCCGGGGTGCTGTCGCTGCTCGCCAAGCGGTTCCCGCTGGTCGCCGAGCGTCCCGACACCCGGGCGTACACGGTGCTCGACACCGCTGACCGCCGCCTGCGCGCCGCCGGGCTCGACCTCGAGCTCGAGGCCGACCGCGAGGACGCCCGCCACCTCGAC
>DASQUY010000041.1:0-5264 GCA_035641055.1 Acidimicrobiales bacterium
CTAGCCGATCCCAAAGATGAGGCGACCGCCAGACAGGGCGTCACGCCCTTCGGCCACAGCCTCGGGGGGCGCGGCCGTCCTCGCCGCCGCACCCTCGATCCCTGAGGTGGCGGCGGTGGCGACGATCGGCGCGCCGTTCGATCCCGGCCACATCACCTACCTCTTCCCGCGCCACACGCGGGCCGAGCTGGAGCGTGTCGGCAGGCGAAGGTGCAGCTGGCGGGGCGGCGGACCTTCCGGGTCCGCCGCCAGCTCCTCGACGACGCCAACGCCCAGGAGCTCACCCACACCCTCGCTCGGCTCGGCCGGGCGCTGCTGGTGGTTCACTCCCCCACCGACGAGATCGTCGACGTGGACAACGCCCGACGGATCTCCGAGGCCGCCCGACACCCCAAGAGCTTCGTGTCACTCACCGGCGCCGACCACCTGCTCACCCGCGCCGAGGACGCCGACTACGTCGCGACCGTGCTCGCCGGCTGGGCGAGCCGCTACCTGTCGGCCCCGGCCACCGCGCCCGCCAGCGACACCGACCCAACATCGGACGAGGGCACCGTAACCGTCACCGACTCGAGGCCCGGCGCGCTGAACCAGACGATCCGGGCCCGGCGGCATCGCCTCACGGCCGACGAACCGCTCGGGTGTCGGCGAGGACCTCGGCCCGGCGCCCTACGACCTGCTGCTCGCCGCGCTCGGCGCCTGCACATCGATGACGTTGCGCACGTACGCCGACCGACACAACTGGCCGCTCGAGCCGGTGACCGTTCAACTCCACCACGACCGGGTCCACGCCGACGACTGCCGCGATCCCGAGGCCGATCCCTGCGTCGTCGACCACATCGACCGGACGCTAACCCTCGACGGCCCACTCACCGACGAGCAGCGGGTTCGGCTGCTCGCTCTCGCGGGCCGATGCCCCGTCCACCGGACCCTGACCGGCAAGATCCGCGTCGCAACCCAGCTCGCGTGACTGCTGTACGCCGCGGCGCTGACGGTGGTCACCGGCCCGCTGCAGTTGACCGGACCACCTGTCCAGACGGCCACGTGGTTGGGCCGGCGGCGCGGCGACGGGTCAAACCACTTCGCGCCGGGTGACGGGAATGACCCGGGTGGCCTGCCGGGTTCCCTTCTCGCACACTGTCGTCAGGGGTCTGCTCATGAGGGCGCGACTGGTCGCTGGCATCGTCGGGCTGGGGTTGCTCGCCGCGGCCTGCGGCGGCGACGACGGTGGCACCTCATCCGGTGCGGCGTCTACGGACCGCGCCGACTCAGCGGCCGAGTCGACGGGCACGACCGTCGACCAGGTGGCCGCCAGTCCCGCCGAGGACGTGCCGTCCGCCCTCGACGATCCCAACGACGAGAGCTTCCCCGAGCCGCTGGTCGACCCGGGCGACCTGCTGTCGGGCGGCCCGCCGCCCGACGGGATCCCGGCCATCGACGAGCCCAAGTTCCTGTCGCCCGACCGGGCCGACTTCCTCGAGGACAACGAGCCCATGATGGCCCTGGAGATTGGCGACGACGCCCGCGCTTACCCGATGCAGATCATGACCTGGCACGAGATCGTCAACGACACTGTCGACGGTGTCCCCGTGGCGGTCACCTACTGCCCGCTGTGCAACACCGCCATCGCCTACGACCGTCGGCTCGGCGACCGGGTCCTGGACTTCGGCACCTCGGGCATGCTGTACAACTCCGCTCTGGTCATGTACGACCGCCAGACCGAGTCGCTGTGGAGCCATTTCACCGCCCAGGCCATCGTCGGCCACCTGGCGGGCGAGGAGCTGGACGTGTACCCGGTGGCCATCGTGTCGTGGGCCGACTGGCGCGAGGCGCATCCCGACGGGCTGGTGCTCAGCCGCGACACCGGCCACGACCGCGACTACGGCCGCAACCCCTACCCCGGCTACGACGACATCGACTCGCCCGCCTTCCTGTTCGACGGCGAGGTCGACGACCGGCTGGCCGCCAAGGAACGCGTCGTGGGCATCGAGCGCGACGGGGACGCCGTGGCCGTGCGGCTCGACGAGCTGGCGGACCGGGGCGTGATCGCGGTCGAGGTCGGTGCCACCGAGCTGGTGGTGTGGCTCGAGCCCGGTACCGCCTCTGCCCTGGACAGCGGCTCGGTCGCCGCGGGCAAGGATGTGGGGGCGTCGGGGGTGTTCGTGCCCGTAGCCGATGGCCGGACGCTGTCGTTCCAGCGCAGTGACGACGGTTTCGTCGACGACCAGACCGGCAGCCGCTGGAACGTGCTCGGCCAAGCGGTCGACGGCCCCCTGGGCGGTGCCTCCCTGGAGCCGATCGTGCACGTCGACACCTTCTGGTTCGCCTGGGGCTCGTTCCTGCCGGACACGCGCATCGTCCCCTGATCACGGAACGCCGGGTAGCCGCACTCCGGCGAGCGTCACCCCACCCCAGGTGGGGTAGGGTTCAGGCCATGAAGCCTGTGCACCGCACGCAGATCCTCAACCGGCTGAAGACCGCCCGGGGCCACCTCGACGCGGTGGTGCGCATGGTCGAGGACGAGGCCTACTGCCCCGATGTGATGAAGCAGCTGTCGGCCGTGCAGGGGTCGCTGGAGCGGGCCAGCCGTCTGGTGCTGCGCAACCACCTGGAGACGTGCGTGGCCGAGGCGATGCAGGCGGGCCGGGGCGACGAGATCGTGGACGAGCTGATGGAGGCGTTGCGCTTCGATCGCATCGCGACCGGTCCTGGCCCCGAGGGTGTGCTGACGGTGGGGACCGACGTGGCGCCCTCGTGACCCCGCGCATCGACGCCACTCGGCGGGTGAAGCCGGTCGACGGCCGGATCGAGGTCGAGCTGGCGGTGGACGGCATGACGTGCGGATCGTGCGCGGCGCGGGTCGAGAAGGTGCTGTCCCACCAGCGGGGGGTCGAGCGGGCGGCGGTCAACCTGGCCAGCGAGCGGGCACGCGTGGTGTTGGACCCGTCGGTGGTGGGCGAGGACGAGCTGGTTGCGGCCGTGGCGGCCATCGGGTACGGCGTGGCCCCGATCGACGGGGCGGCCGGGGCCGAGAGCCATTCGGCTGCGGCCGATGCGGCCGATGCCGAGGCGCGGCTGCAGCGCATGTGGTTGTGGCGGCTGCTGGTGGCATGGCCGCTCGGCTTGGCGGTGCTGGTGCTGTCGCTGGGGTTCATGGACGACCCTTGGGCACGGTGGAGTGCGCTTGTGCTGGCGACGCCGGTGCAGTTCTGGGCGGGCTGGTCGTTCCTCCGTGAGACGGTGCGGCGGGCCCGCAACCGGCAGGCCAACATGGACACGCTCATCGCCATGGGCACTCTGACCGCGTACCTGTTCTCGGCCTACCAGGTGACCGGGGGCCCGGCCCACGCCGACCACTACCTCGACAGCGCGGCGCTAATCGTCGCCTTCCTGCTGCTCGGGCGGTACCTCGAGGCCGGCGCCAAGCGCCGGGCGTCCCGTGCGATCCGCGCGATGTTGGAGTTGGGGGCCAAGGAGGCCCGGCTGGTCGACGGCGGCACCGAGCGCATGGTCCCGGTGGACCAGGTCCGGGTCGGAGACCAGCTCCGGGTGCGGCCGGGCGAGAAGATCCCCGTCGACGCCGTGGTGGTCGACGGCGCCTCCGCGGTCGACGAGTCCATGCTCACCGGCGAGTCGATGCCGGTCGACAAGCAGCCGGGCGACACGGTGGCGGGCGCCACCATCAACGCCCACGGTGCCCTCACCGTCCGGGCGCGCGCCGTCGCGGCCGACACAGCCCTGGCCCAGATCATCCGACTGGTCGAGCAGGCCCAGGGCTCGAAGGCCCCGGTGCAGCGGCTCGCCGACCGCGTCTCGGGTGTGTTCGTTCCGCTGGTGCTCGCCATCGCCGCGGTGACGCTCGCCGCCTGGTCGCTGGCGGGCGACGCCACCGCGGGGCTGGTCGCCGCCGTCGCAGTCCTCATCGTCGCCTGCCCGTGCGCCCTGGGCCTGGCCACCCCCACCGCCATCATGGTCGGCACCGGGCGGGGTGCCTCGCTAGGAGTGCTCATCAAGGGTGGCGAGGTCCTGGAGCGCTCCCAGCGGATCGACACCGTGGTCTTCGACAAGACCGGCACGCTCACCCACGGTCGGATGGTTCTGACCGATGTTGCCCCGGGAGGTGGCGAGGACGGTGCGGTCGTCCTGCGGCGTGCCGCCGCCGTCGAGCATGCCTCCGAGCACCCGGTGGGCCGGGCGGTCGTCGACGGTGCCGGCGCCCGCGGGCTCGACGTCCCGGCCGCCACGGAGTTCTCCGCCGTGGCGGGGCAGGGGGTGCGTGCCGCCATTGACGGGGCCTTGGTGCACGTGGGGCGGCGCAAGCTGATGGCCGACGCCGGGCTCATGGGCTGCGCCGATCTCGACGACGCCGCCGAGCGGCTCGACGCGGAGGGCAAGACCGCAATGTTCGTGGGCTGGGACGGCCGCGGCCGGGGCGTCCTCGCCGTGGCCGACACCCTCAAGCCCGACGCGGCCGCCGTCGTCGGCGAGCTCAAGGCCATGGGCGCCGAGGTCGCACTGATCACGGGCGACAACCACCCCACCGCGGCGGCGATCGCCGGCCAGGTGGGCATCGACCGTGTCCTGGCCGAGGTGCTCCCCCAGGACAAGGTGCACGAGGTGCGCCGCCTCCAGGACGAGGGACGGGTCGTGGCCATGGTCGGCGACGGCGTCAACGACGCCCCCGCCCTGGTCCAGGCCGACCTCGGCATCGCCATCGGCACCGGCACCGACGTGGCCATCGAGTCGTCCGACATCACACTGCTGTCCGCCGACCTCGACGGCGTCACCACCGCCATCCGCCTGTCCCGCCGCACCTACCGCACCATCCTCCAAAACCTGGGCTGGGCGTTCGCCTACAACGTGACGCTCATCCCCGCCGCCGCCCTCGGGCTGCTCAACCCCGTCCTCGCGGGCGCCGCCATGGCCTTCTCCAGCGTCTCGGTGGTCACCAACAGCCTCCGCCTGTACCGGTTCCGGCGACGGCCAGCGTCACCCCCGGCACAGGCGGCGCTGGAATCAGCGTGACCGCGCCGAGTCGCCGGGCGTCGTGACGCACCGCATGAACCGCGACGGGTGGGGTGACTACCTGGCCGCCTTCCACGACGAGCGGCCCGGGGACACCGAGGACGTCCTCGCCGCCGCCCTCGCGGACGACGGCAGCGACCCCTACGACTGGCTGGCCCAGGCGCTCCCACCCGACGGCGTGATCGTCGACGTCGCGTGCGGCAGTGGGCCGCTCGCCCGGCGGATATCGCGCTGGATCGGCC
>DASQUY010000042.1:0-4395 GCA_035641055.1 Acidimicrobiales bacterium
TCGACGGCCGCGAGGCGGTGGCCCTCGCCCGCCGGCTCCGCCCCGACGTGTGCCTGTTCGACATCCGCATGCCCGACCTCAACGGCATCGAGGCCACCCGCCAGCTCGCCGGGCCGGACGTCGGT
This sequence comes from Acidimicrobiales bacterium, assembly GCA_035641055.1. Taxonomy (GTDB): domain Bacteria; phylum Actinomycetota; class Acidimicrobiia; order Acidimicrobiales; family VFJN01; genus DASQUK01. The sequence continues at coordinate 126 of DASQUY010000042.1, forward strand.
GACCCGCTCGCGATCGTCGTGATCACGACCTTCGACCTCGACGAGTACGTGTACGGCGCCCTCAAGGCCGGCGCCCGCGGCTTCCTGCTCAAGGACGCCGGACCCGAGCTCCTCGTCCAAGCGATCCACGCCGCCGCCAACGGCGACGCACTGATCGCTCCCAGCGTCACGGCCCGGCTCCTCGGGGCGTTCTCCGAGCCGCCCGCGGGAACGCCGCCGGTCCAGCCCATCGATCCCCTCACCGACCGCGAGGAGGAGGTCCTGCTCACGGTGGCCCGGGGCCGGACCAACGCCGAGATCGCCAACGAGCTCCACATCAGCCTCAGCACCGTCAAGACCCACCTCGCCAGCCTCATGACCAAGCTCGGCGCCCGAAACCGTGTCGAGATCGCCATGTGGGCGTACGAGACGGGCCGCATCAAGAGCTGATCGAGCCCGGCGCGTGCTCGGCCGGGAACCAGGAGACCACCCGCCGTCGTCTCACCCGCACGGAGGTGGTCGTCGTGTTGGGTCGATCGAGGTGGTACGCCGGTGTCGGTTCCCTGGTCGCCGTCGTGGCAGCGGCGTGCGGGAGCGGTGACGCCACGACGCGGACCGAGCGTGCGGGAGCATCCGGCGGGCCCGCCCCGGCGATCGACCCGATCCCGGTCGACTGCTCGCAGCTCGACCAGGGCTCGCGAGCCATCGTCACCAGCCAGGAGCTCGTCTTCGACGGCACGGTGACCGCGATCTCGCCTCAACGGAACCGCGAGGCGGAGTTCCGCCGCGGATTCCTCGACGATGGCCAAGAAGACCCCGGCGCGCCGCCTCCCGACGAGGCGGCGCTCGACGACGCGGCGGCCGGCGAGATCTGGCCGTGGACGGCCTTCGAGGTGCACGGCTGGTACACGACCGACTTCGGCCCCGCGATCACGATCTGGACCGCCGGCCTCGATCTCGAGGTCGGTGACCGCTGGCTCGTGGCGGGCGAAGCGTTCGCGGCCCCCGGCTACGTGGACGCCACCCTGGTGCAGTCGGGCATGGCTGTCGTGTGCGCCAGCGAGCGGTGGACGGTCGGAACGGCGGACACGTGGTCGCAGTGGTTCGGGGGCACCGTCGCGCCGGGCGGGACGGAACCGGAGGGCGAGCCTGACCCGGCCTTGGTGGCCGACATCGAGGCCGGCCGCGCCCGCTGGCGCCAGGCGGCACCCGGTACGTACACGGCGACGATCGACGTCCAGGACGGCGACGACGGCCCGCACACCGAGTGCCCGGCCCGCGGATCCGTGCGCGTCACGGTGACGGACGGCGCGCCGACATCGGCCGTGAACCTCCAGCAGGGCTGCCGCATCGACCTGGACGCCACCGAGGTCACGACGATCGATGACCTCTTCGACCTCGCGGTCACGGCCTCCGGGGCCGCCGGTGAGCGCGGCGTCACGATCGACCCGACGTGGGGATACCCCGCCTCGTTCTTCGGCTACGACCGCGCCGTCGAGCTCGAAGGCGCCGTGACCACGTTCACCTCCGGCCCGAGCACGACCCTCATCGGCGACGAGATCACCACCGGACTCGACGAGCGGCGCGACCGCTGGGCCGCAGCGGGGATCGAGGACTACCGGTTCGTCCTCGACTGGCAGTGCTTCTGCATCGGCGGCACGGGCCCGATCGAGCTCACCGTCACCGATGGTGCGCCCACGGCTGCAAGCTGGCTCGATCCCGGCTCCGTCGAGGCCGAAGAGATCCCGCCCGAGGTTCCGCGCACGATCGACGCGGTCTTCGATCTCGTGGAAGCGGAGACACCGGCGAGCGACCTCGTCGTCGCCACCTTCGACGACCAGCTCGGCCACCCCAGCACCGTCTATTTCGACCGGCTCCGCAACGCTGTCGACGACGAGCTCACCATCGTCATCAGCGATCTCCAGCCCGCCGGGGGTTGATGCGCGTCGAGAACCCGGAGGGGGCGGCCAACCCGGCCGCTCCGTCCCTGCGAGGCAATAACCGCCGCTTTGGAACTTTCGAGGTAATAGCAGCCGGCAGCGGCGGTTATTGCCTCGAAAGTCCTCCAGTGGCGGTTATTGCCTCCCGGACGCGTGGTCCGGGCGCCCGAGGGCCGCTCGGCTCAGGTGCTACCCCCACATCGACCTGTAGCCGGTCAGGCGCGACCGATGCGCCGGAGATAGCGGTCGAGGTCCGTGCGGATGCGGCCGACGAGCGTGGCGACGCGCTCGTCGCCGGCCGCGAGAGCATCGATCGCCTCGTCGGTCATGCTCGCCCGCATCTCCACCGGGTCGGCCCACCGCGCCCCGGAATGCTCGCCACTGACCACGACGTCGCCATCGGCCACACGGGCCCGATAGGAGAGCTGCAGGCAGTCGCCGCCGTACACCCAGATCGGGTACGCGCCCGCGAGCTCGAGCTCGCCGTCGACGTCGAGGCCGGTCTCCTCGACGAGCTCACGCCGCGCCCCCTCCTCCGGCAGCTCCCCGCGCTCGACCGCACCACCGGGCAGGAACCACTGGCCGGACAGAGCGCCACCCTGACGCCGCAGGAGCAGGATCTTGTCACCCCGCTCGGCGTAGACCACGCCCGACAGGGCGTAGAGCTGCACATCGAAGTCAGCGTCCGGGCTGCCCAGCACGTCATCCGGCATGAGCGCAGGCTACGCCTGCGACGTGGCGCTGGTGCCTCCCTCGTAGTAGAACAATCGTCTAGTATGGTCACGCCGGTCGCTCTCGTTGTCACCGGGACACCGGGCGTCGGCAAGTCGACGGTGTGCCGTGCCATCGCCCAGCGTCTGCCCATCGCCGCGCACGTCGAGGCCGACACACTCCACCGGTTCCTCGTGTCTGGCGGGCAGTGGCCGAGCGCCGGGACCGCCGCCGCCATGGGCCAGCTCGTCCTTCGCACATGCAATGCGGCGACCGTGGCCGCGAACTTCGTGTCGGCCGGCATTCCTGTAGTGCTCGACGAGGTCCTGTCCACTCCTCGGCAGGTGGCGGTGTTGGCCGAGCTCCTGCCGGGCGGCCGGATCGTCGCCCTGACGGCAACCGAGGACGTCGTGCTGGCGCGGGATGCCATGCGGAGCAAGCACACGGCAGCCAACTACCGCGGCGTCGCCAGCGAGATCGCCGACGCGGTGGGCGCGGCGGCGACGTGGATCGACACGACCGGGCTCACCGCCGAAGAGACCATCGCCGCCGTCCTTCGGGCTGCGGGTGGGTGGGCCCTGCCAGCCGCGGCGGGCAGGCAGGCGCCCGCGAACCGAAGCCGGGGCCGGGGGTAAGTATGGGATGTGATCGGTTCGACCGACGCCGAGGTGATCGCCGAGTCGCTCGATGATCCGGCCCGATTCGGGGAGATCTTCGATCGTCATGCCCAGCCGATCTTCCGGTTCCTCGGGCGTCGCATCGGGGCCGACAACGCTGATGACGTCCTCGGCGACGTCTTCGTGACCGCCTTCGACCACCGGCGGCGGTACGACCGCCGGCGCCCCTCGGCCTTGCCCTGGCTCTATGGCATCGCGTCGAACCTGATGCGCAAGCACTTCCGCCGGAAGGCGGTCGAGCTCCGAGCGTTGGAGCGACTCACGAGCGTGGATGCGGTCGACGACCCCACGGACGCGGTCGCGGCCTCCCTGGACGCCCGAGGTCGGCTGGAAGCGGCGGCGAAGGTCCTCGAGGAGGTCCCGGCCGACGAGCGGAACGCGCTGCTCCTCTTCGCGTGGGAGGAGCTCACCTACGACGAGATCGGCGACGTCCTCGGTGTTCCTGTCGGCACCGTGCGATCGCGGCTGAATCGTGCTCGCCAGCGGCTCCGGGCCGGCACCGACGAGATCGACAGCATCCGAGCGGTCCGCCCCGACCGGGTCGCGCCGATCCCCGATGCCACGCCCACCCTCCTCAACCGACAGAAGGAGCGGCTGATGCAAGCCATCGACTGGAACCGGCCCGGCGCCGAGGACATCCTGCGGACTCCTGATGTGCACGCTCGCCTTGCCTACCGCGACGAGCGGGCGGCGTTGGAGCACCTCGTGCGGGTCTTCGGGTTCGAGGAGGTCCGCGAGGCCCGCACGGACCTGGGCGGGTCCATCCTCGCCTTCCTGCGCATGGGCGATGGACTGTTCATGATCGGCCGGGAGGCTCCGGGGCCGGAGCACCGCATCCACAGCCCGGCGGCGCTCGGTGGCTCCACCATCCAGATGCAGGTGCGGGTCCACGACATCGACGCCCACTACGAGCGAGCCGTGGCGGAAGGCGCCGACATCACCATGCCGCTCGAGGATGCCTTC
>DASQUY010000043.1:0-7414 GCA_035641055.1 Acidimicrobiales bacterium
CCGATCTTCGAGCGCCTGTACAGCACGCTGGAGGGCGAGCTGGAACGGACCGGGACGACGCCGACCGGGCCGAGCTGCGCCCTCTACGAGGAGCGACCGGACGGGCGCATCGACGTCATCGCCGCCATCCCTGTGCCGGCCGACGCCGAGCTCGACCCGCAGGTCGTCACCCTCCACGACCTCCCGCCGGTCGAGCGCGCCGCCACCCTCGTCCACCGCGGCGACATGGCCGCCTGCGAGCGCAGCTACCAGATCCTCCAGCGCTGGATCGAGTCCGCCCAGGAGCGACCGGTCGGCTACAGCCGGGAGGTGTACCTCGACTGCACCAGCGGGCGGGACCAGTGGGTCACCGAGCTGCAGTTCGTCCTCGCCCCCGGCGATCGGGGCTGACACCGGGACGACCGGCCCGGACGTGACACCTGACCACCGCCGACGCCGGCCACGGGGCGAAGCCACGCCGTAGCCTCGCGGGAGGTGGACGACGTCCCGACACAAGCTCCGACCGCACCGCCGCCCCCGCCCGACGGCTACCCCGCGGAGTGGGAGGCGGACGTGGCGCTCGCCGACGGCGGCACGGTGCGCGTCCGGCCCATCCGGCCCGACGACGGCCCCCGGATCGTCGACTTCCACGGGCGCCAGTCACCGGAGAGCATCTACTTCCGCTACTTCAGCCCGCGGCCGCGCCTGTCCGAGGCCGACGTCGACCGGCTGACCCACGTGGACTACGTCGACCGGATGGCGTTCGTGGCGCTGCGCGACGAGGCGCTGATCGGCGTGGCCCGCTACGACCGCTGGCCCACGCGGTCGGAGGCCGAGGTCGCCTTCTTCGTCGACGACCGCCACCGGGCGCGGGGGATCGCCACCCTGCTGCTGGAGTACCTGGCCGAGGCCGCCCGCCGCGTCGGCATCGGTGGCTTCACCGCCACCGTGCTGCCGGCGAACTCCCGGATGGTGGGCGTGTTCCGCCACGCCGGCTTCCAGGTGGCGAGCTCGTTCGAGGACGGTGTGATCGAAGTGCGCCTCGGCCTGCAGCCCACCCCCGAGGCCGAGGCGGCCATCGCCGCCCGGGCGCAGCGGGCCGAGGCGGAGGCCGTGCGGCGGCTGCTCGCGCCGCGTTCGGTGGCGGTGATCGGTGCCGGGCGCGAGCCGGGCGGCGTGGGCCACGCCGTGCTCCGCAACCTCCTGCGCCACGAGTTCGCCGGGCCCGTCTATCCGGTCAACCCGGCGGCCGAGCACGTGGCGGGCGTGCGGGCCGTGGCGAAGCTCGGCGACATCGACGGCCCGGTGGACCTCGCCGTCGTCGTGGTACCGGCCGCCGAGGTCCCGGGCGTCATCGAGGACTGCGGCCACAAAGGCGTCAAGGCGGCGATCGTGATCTCGGCCGGCTTCGCCGAGTCCGGGCCCGAGGGCGCGGCCCTGTCCGTCGCCGCTCTGCGGGCGGCCCGGCGTTTCGGCATCCGCCTGCTGGGCCCCAACTGCCTCGGCGTCATCAACACCGACCCGGCCGTGCGGCTCCACGCCACGTTCGCCACGCCCGACCCCCGGCCCGGCCCCGTGGCGCTGCTGTCCGAGTCGGGCACGATCGGCGGCGTCATCCTCGACCACATCGGTGAGGCCGGGCTCGGCGTGTCGTCGTTCGCCGCCATCGGCAACCGGGCGGACGTGTCGGCCAACGACCTGCTGCAGTACTGGGACGAGGACCCGCGCACCGGGCTCGTCCTCCTCTACCTCGAGTCGTTCGGCAACGCCCGCAAGTTCAGCCGCATCGCCCGCGAGCTCGGTCGCAGCAAGCCGATCGTGGCCGTCAAGAGCCTCGGGGCGGCGCGGGCCTACCCGGCCGACGGATCCGACGGACCCGATGGGCCCGCCCATCCCGCCGCCGTCGAGGCCTTGCTCGAGCAGACCGGGGTCATCCGGGTCGACACACTGTCGCAGCTCCTCGATGTGGCCCGCGTCGTCGCCGGCCAGCCCCTGCCCGCCGGCGCCCGCGTGGCGCTCGTGGGCAACGGAGGCGGCTCGCTGGCCCTGGCGGCGGATGCGTGCGTCGCCGCCGGCCTCGTGCTCGCGGAGAGGGTGGATCTGGGGTTCGAGGCGGGCAGCGACGACCTGGACCGGGCGCTGCGGGCGCTGCTGACCGCCGAGGGGGTCGACAGCGTGCTCGCCGTCTGCGCCCCCGCCCCCCGGCAGTCGACCTCCGAGCTGGTGGCGGCGGTGGCCTCGGCCCGGGCCGCGTGCCCCGACAGAACGCTGCTGGCCTGCGTGTTCGGCCCCCACCCGGCGGTGATCCCTGTTGGCAAGGATGGTGTGGACGACGTCCCGGTCTTCGCCTTCCCCGACGCCGCCGCCTACGCGCTCGGCCGGGTGACCCAGTACGCGCGGTGGCGAGCGACCCCGGAGGGCGACCGCGTCGTCCCGGCCGGCGCCCGGCCGGCCGAGGGCCGCGCCCGCCTGCAGGGGCTGAACGGCTGGCTCCCGGCTGCCGCCGCCCTCGACGCCCTCTGCGCCGCCGGTCTGCCCATCGTGCGGTCACGCGTCGCCGAGAACGAGGGCGAGGCGCTCGACGCCGCTGCCGCCGTGGGCTACCCGGTGGCCGTCAAGTCGGTCATGAGGCGACGAGCGGCCAAGACCGAGGCGGCGGGCCTCGCCCTCGACGTCCACGACGACGCCGAGCTCCGGGCGACGCTGCGCCGCATGGCGGAGGTGCGGGGCGACGCGCTGTGGCCCGTCGTCGTGCAGCCGATGGTCGAGCCCGGCGTCGACGCGGCCGTGACCGTGGCCCCGAGCCCCGTGGTCGGCCCGGTCGTCACGCTCGGCCCGGGCGGCGTGGCCGCCGACGTGGCGGCCGGCAACGTGCACGTGCTGCCCGTGACCGACCGCGAGGCCCGCCGCCTCGTCGAGGCGTCCCCGCTCGCTCCGCTGCTCGACGACGGCGGCCGAGGCCACCTCGAGGACCTCCTCCTGCGGGTCGGCGCCCTGGTCGACGAGGGCCCGGAGCTGGTCGAGCTCGAGCTCAACCCGGTCATCGTGTCGGGCTCCGGCGCCAACATCGCGGATGTCCGGCTGCGGGCGGCCCCGATCGAGCACAACCCGCTGCCGCCCGTCCGGCGGCTGGCGACCTAGCCCCTCGGGCCTAGCGGCCGAGCGCCTCGGGACGCCACGACCGGTCGGGATCGGCGTCTCCGTCGACGCCGTCGACACACTGGGTGTCGTGCCGGCCGGTTCGTAAACAAACGGTACTTGACTTCGATATCAACATCAGCAAGTGTCCGAGGGCAGGACGGTCGTCAGGGAGAGGGGGACTCGGGTGCCGTTAGGGGAGGATGAGGTGATGCGGGCGTGACGGGGCTCATCGTGCGCAAGCTGGCGTCGTTGATCCCCGTCCTGCTGGCGGTGTCATTCCTGACGTTCATGATGCTGAGCCTGCTGCCGGGTTGCCTCGAGTGCCAGATCCTGGGGCCCGAGAACCTCGACTCCGAGCAGGTGGCCGCCGTGCGCGAGGACCTGCGCCTCGACGATCCCCTGCCGGTGCGCTACGTGGCCTGGCTGGGCGATGCCTTCAGCGGCGACCTCGGCCGGTCGTACTACACCCGCCAGGAGGTGTTCGACGCCATCGTCGAGCGCCTGCCCGTGACGATCGAGATCGTCATCGTCAGCATGGCGATGAGCCTCGTGGTGTCCATCCCGCTCGGGATGGCGACGGCCTACCGGTCCGGCGGTCTCCTCGACCGGTCCGTGACGGGGGCGACGTTCGGACTGCTCGCCATCCCCAACTTCATGATGGGGCTGCTGCTGATCTACCTCTTCGCGGTCCAGTGGGGCCTGCTGCCGTCGACCGGCTGGACGGCGTTCACGGAGGACCCGTTCGAGAACCTTCGCGCCGTGTTCCTGCCGTCGCTGGCCCTGGCGACAGGACAGATCGCCGTGTTCACCCGGCTGCTCCGCACCGACATGATCGCCACCCTGCAGGAGGACCATGTGCTCCTGGCGCGGGCCAAGGGCCTCTCCACGTGGCGGATCCTCCTGCGCCACGCCCTGCGCCCGTCGTCGTTCTCGCTGCTGACGGTGTCGGCCCTGACCGTGGGCGCTCTGCTCGGGGGCGCCGTGATCGTGGAGCAGCTCTTCGCCCTGCCCGGCATCGGCCGGCTGCTCTTCGACGCCATCTTCCAGCGCGACCTGCTCGTCGTGCAGGGCGTCGTGCTCGTCATCACCGTCGGCTTCGTGCTGATCAACGCCCTCGTCGACATCCTCTACGTGGTGCTGGACCCGCGCCTGCGCACCGGGAGCATGGCGCGTGGCTGACGTCACCCTCCGCCCGGCGCCCCGCGGCGGTGACGGCGTTGCCCCGGCCGGGGTGCCGGCGCCGACAGCCGAGCTGGCGACGGTGTCGCGGGCGAGGCGGCGGGGCGGGCGCCGGGTCCTGGTCTGGCTGGCCGCCGGGTGGCTGGCCTTCGTCGCCGTGATGGCGATCACGGCGTCGTGGCTGCCGCTGCCCAGCCCGGACCAGCAGGACCTCACCAACCGGCTCGCCCGGCCCTTCACGACGGGACACATCCTCGGCACCGACGGTCTGGGGCGTGACATCCTCTCCCGCCTCGCCTTCGGCGCCCGGGTGTCGCTCACCATCAGCCTGGCCGCGGTGTCGATCGGGATGGTGGTCGGCGGCTCGATCGGGATGGTCGTCGGCTACGTCCGGGGGTGGGCCGACAGCCTCGTCATGTGGGCGATCAACGTCCTGTTGGCCTTCCCGGGCCTGGTGCTGCTGCTGGGGCTCGTGGCCTTCGTCGGCCAGAGCCTGGCGGCGATCACGTTCGTGGTGGGCTTCCTCTCGATCCCGATCTACGCCCGGGTGGCCCGCGCCACCACGCTGGCTGTGGCGCAGCGGGAGTACGTCCTCGCCGCCCGGGCCCTGGGCGCGTCGCGGCGTCGGATCCTGCTGGGCGAGATCCTGCCCAACGTCATCCTCCCTGTGGCCGCCTTCGGGATGGTGGCGCTGGGTGTGGTCATCGTGCTCGAGGGCTCGCTGGCGTTCCTCGGCCTGTCGGTCGAGGCACCCGACCCCACCTGGGGATCGATGATCGCCGAGGGGCGCCGGCACTTGGAGGAGACGGCCCACCTGGCGCTGGTGCCCTCGGTGGCGATGTTCCTCACCGTGCTGGCGGTCAACTTCGTGGGCGATGCCCTGCGCAGCCGCTTCGACGTGCGGGAGTCGAGCCTGTGAGCGCCGAGGCGGGCCCGCCGCTGCTGGAGGTCCGCGACCTGCGCACGTGGTTCGAGACGCCCCAGGGGACCCTGCGCGCCGTCGACGGCGTGTCGCTCACCCTGGAGCGCGGCCGCACGCTCGGCATCGTGGGCGAGTCGGGGTCGGGCAAGACCGTGCTCGCCCGCTCGATCCTGAACCTGCTGCCGAAGCGGGCGGCCATCCCGGCCGGCGGGCAGGTGCTCTTCGAGGGCCGGGACATCCGGGGCCTCGGCGTGCGGGAGATGCGACGCCTCTGGGGCCTGGAGATGGGCGTGGTGTTCCAGGATCCGATGACCTCGCTCAACCCCGTGGTGAAGATCGGCCAGCAGCTCACCGAGTCGCTCCGCGAGCACGCCGGCGTGGGGCGCGGCGACGCCCGCGCCACGGCCGTGGAGCTGCTCCGCTCGGTGGGCCTGCCGGCCCCCGAGCGGCGGCTGGACGAGTATCCCCACCAGCTCTCCGGGGGCATGCGCCAGCGCGTCACGGTGGCCATCGCCCTGTCCTGCGGACCCAAGCTCCTGATCGCCGACGAGCCCACGACGGCGCTGGACGTGACCGTGCAGCGCCAGATCCTCGACCTCCTCCAAGAGCAGCAGCGCGAGCGCCACATGGGCATGATCCTCATCACCCACGACCTGGGCGTCGTGGCCAACCGGACCGACGAGATCGCGGTGATGTACGCCGGCCAGGTCGTCGAGCGAGCCCCCACCGAGACGCTGTTCCGCCGGCTGCAGCACCCCTACACCGAGGCGCTGATGGGCTCGATCCCCCGGCTCGAGCACCGGAGCCACACCCCTCTGCGGGCCATCCCAGGCCGGCCGCCCGACATGGTGGACCTGCCGGAGGGGTGCCGGTTCGCCCCCCGCTGCCGCTACGCCCAGGAGCGGTGCCTGGTCGAGGAGCCGCCGCTGGTCGACGGGGTGCTGGAGGGCCACGTGCACCGCTGCTTCTTTCCCGTCGGGACCGAGGCCGGCCGGCGGGCGCTGGCGCGCAACGAGGCGGCCGGGGCGACGGCGGCGGACGTGGTGGTGGGGTGATGGCCGGCAGCGGGACCGCCCACCTGCGGGAGCGCGACGACCTCGTCCTGCGCGTCGACCACCTCGTCGTGGAGTTCCCGGCCCGGCACGGCGCCACAGTCCACGCCGTGTCGGACGTCAGCTTCGACATCGCCGAGGGCGAGACGCTCGGGCTCGTGGGCGAGTCCGGGTGCGGCAAGACCACGACCGGGCGGGCGATCATGCAGCTCCCGCCCCCCACCGCGGGCTCCGTCCGGCTCCGGGACACTGAGCTCACCGAGCTGGACGACCGGGGCCTCCGCCGCACGCGCCCGCAGCTCCAGATGATCTTCCAGGACCCCATCTCGTCGCTGAACCCCCGGCGGCGGATCCGTGACACCGTCGCCCAGGGCCTGCGCATCTGGGACGACCAGCCCGACGACGTCGCCACCCGCGTCGACAAGGTGCTGTACGACGTCGGGCTCGACCCCGACGCCGTCAGCGACCGCCGGCCGCACGAGTTCTCCGGCGGGCAGTGCCAGCGCATCTGCCTGGCCCGGTCACTCGTCCTCGACCCCGACGTGCTCATCTGCGACGAGCCGGTCTCGGCCCTCGACGTCTCGGTGCAGGCCCAGATCCTCAACCTGCTCGAGGCCATGAAGGCCCGCTACGGCCTGACCATGGTGTTCATCGCCCACGACCTGGCCGTGGTCAAGAACGTCAGCGATCGGGTGGCGGTCATGTACCTGGGCAAGCTGTGCGAGCTGGGACCGGCCGACGCCCTGTACGAGGCGTCCGCCCATCCCTACACCCGCTCGCTCCTGGCTGCGATCCCGCGGCCCGAGCCCGGCACGGAGCCCGCCGACGCGGCGTTGCCGGGCGAGCTGCCCTCACCGATCGCTCCGCCGTCCGGCTGCCGCTTCCGCACCCGCTGCCCGCGGGCCACGGAGCGGTGCGCCGCCGAGGAACCACAGATGCGGGCGGTGGCACCCGACCACTTCGTGGCCTGCCACTTCCCGCATACCGACAACCAGGGGGACCCATGACACGACAGCACTGGAAGAGGAACATGGCGCTGCTCGCCGCCGGCCTGCTCATCGCCGGCGCCTGCGGCGGCGGGGACGACGACGACGGCGAGGCCGGCGGTGACACCGGTGAGTCCACGGAGGGCACGGGGGCC
>DASQUY010000044.1:0-5273 GCA_035641055.1 Acidimicrobiales bacterium
GAGGATCCGAGCGAGCACGTACGCCCAAGTGCTCGATGAGGGCACGGCCGCCGACGTCCGGTTCTGGGTGGACCCCGACGCCCTGGTGGAGCTGTGGCCCGATGTCCCGGTCGCCCGCCGCATCCGCCGGGCCGTGGCGACCCTCGTCGATCGACTGAAGGACGACCCGTGCGCGGCCTGACGCGACTCCAACAACGCGTCGCCAAGATCGTGCTGGCGGAGGCAGCGCCTCACGGCTTCGCCCTCGCCGGCGGGGCGGGCCTCGTCGCCGCCGGCGTGTCGACGCGCCCCACCGAGGACATCGATGCGTTCTCGTGGCGGGCCAGCGACGTACGGGAGGCCGCCCAGGCCGTCAGCGGCGCCCTCGAGGCCGACGGCCTGATCGTCGAGCGCGATCGGTACGAGGCCGACTTCGTGCGCCTGATCGCCACCGCTGGCAGCGCCCGGCGCCGGCGCCAGGTGAGGATCGAGCTCGGCCGGGACTACATCGAGTGGCCGCTCGTGGAGACCCGGCTCGGGCCGGCCCTCTCGCCCCGGGAGCTGGCCGCCAACAAGGTCCTCGCCCTCTTCAGCCGAGTGAAGCCGCGTGATCTTTGCGACGTCGCCATCCTGTCGACGCAGTACGACCTGGAGCAGGTCCTGGTGGACGCCAAGGTCAAGGACCCCGGCTTCTGGCGGCCGGTGCTCGCCGGCTACATCCGGATGGTCCTGGTGGAGCCGGACGAGCTGTGGCCTGAGGGCTTCGACCTCGATGTCGTGCGCGCCTTCGGTCAGCGGCTGATCAAGGCGCTGGACGACGGCGAGGAGCTCCGTGGGCTCGCGCCCGACGGGCCAATCTGGGAACGGGGGTGAGCGCGCCCGCCTGTGCCAGACTCGCCGCCGATGCAGCCGACCGTCCCCACCGGCACCAGCGTCGCGCCACCGACCGCGCCGCCGGTCCTCCGGACGGCAGGCCTCACCCTGACATACCCGGGCGGGCCGACGGCGCTCGACGGGCTCACGGTCCAGGTGCCGGTGGGCTCCGTTGGCCTGGTAGGCGCCAACGGCGCCGGCAAGACCACGCTGTTCCGGTTGATGCTCGGGCTCATCCAGCCGAGCGGCGGCTGGCTCGAGGTGACGGGCCGCCCCGTGGCGACGGATCCCGTGGGCGTGCGCAGCCGACTCGGCTACATGCCCGAGCACGAGTGCCTCCCGCTCGACCAAACGGCGGCCGACGTCGTGGCGACGTTCGGCGAGCTGGCCGGGCTGCCGCCCCGCGCCGCCCGTCAACGCGCGTCCGACGTGCTGGACCTCGTGGGCCTGGACGAGGCGCGGTTCCGGCCGGTCGGCGAGTTCTCGACCGGCATGCGCCAGCGCACCAAGCTGGCCCAAGCCCTCGTGGCCGATCCCCAGCTCGTCCTCCTCGACGAGCCGACCGCCGGGCTCGACCCCGTGGGCCGCGAGGAGATGCTCGAGCTCGTCGGCCGCCTCGCCGGCTTCGGGATCTCCGCCATCCTGGCGACCCACCTCCTCGACGACGTGCAGCGGGTGTGCGAGCAGGTCGTGATGATCGATCGCGGCCGGCTCGTGCTGGCCGGACCCATCGACCAGCTCATGCAGACGAGGGGCGCCATGCGTGTCGAGGTCGGGGGGCGACCGGAGGCCGGGCCGGCGCTGGCCGACGCTCTGGCTGACCGGGGCATCGCCGCCCAGGCCGTCGACGAGCAGACGGTCGACGTCGACACCGGGCCGCACGGCGACGCCGCCTTCGACGCCGTCCGTGACCTGTGCGCCGATCTCGGACTGCGGCTCTATGCGCTCTCGACGCGGCACCGCTCCCTCGACGACGTGTTCGTGCGAGAGGCGCAACGATGAGCGCCGCTCGCCCCCCGGGGCGCGAGCGGTGAGCGTGGTCCCGCCGGCGCTCTCGGGGACCGGTGCCGTCTACGACCGGGGTTACCGGCCGTACGAGGGCCCCCGGGGCGGTCGGCGGGAGGCCACCCTCGCCCTGTGGCGGCTGTCCGTGCGGCGCGCTCTCGGGTTGCGGCGGCCGTGGCGACAGAAGGTGTTCCCATGGACCCTGCTCGCCCTCGCCACGGTGCCTGCCGTGGTCTACGTCGGGATCGGCTACCTGGCGAACCAGAACCCGCTCGACTTCCCGGACTTCGAGTTCATCACCTATCGCGAGTACGTCAGCGTCTCCACGACCCTGTTGCTGTTCGTGGCCCTCACGGCGCCCGACATCGTGTGCCCCGACCGGCGACAGGGAGTGCTGCCGCTGCTGTTCTCGCGACCGCTCGCCGGGGCCGACTACACGGTCGCGAAGGTCGGGGCGATGGCGGCCGTCGTCTTCGGCTTCGGCTTCCTGCCTCAGGTGGTGTTGTTCGTGGGCCAGATGTTCGTGAGCGACGCCGGCGCCCTCGACTACCTCGGCGACAACATCGAGGTGCTCTGGCAGGTCCCCGCCTCCGTCCTGGTGCTGGCGGTGTACTACGGAGCGGTCGGCGTGGCCCTCGCCTCCCTCACCGACCGCCGCATCGTCGGCGGCGTGGCGATCCTGGGCCTGTCGTTGGTGACGTCGGCGGTGGCCGGGATCTTCGTCAGCGCCGCCGGCGACGACGGCTCGCCGCTGGCCGTGGTCAACGTCCTCGCCCTCCCGCTCGCGCTCCGGGACCTGATCTTCCTCGGGCACCTGAGCGATGACGTCGGGCTGGCGGGCGTCTCCGGTGGCGGTGTCCTGGCCGTGACGGGATACCTGGTCGTCCTGCTCAGCGCCGTGGCCCTGCTGCTCCACCGGTACCGCGAGGTGGACCTGTGACCCCCGAGCCCGAACTTGCGGTGGATGGAGGGGCTATGACCCCCGTAACCACCGCAGGTTCGGCCTCTTCGCCGCCGATGCCCCCTCCCCCGCCACCCGACCCGGCCTTCGCCGCCGATGCCACCGTCGTGGTCGACAGCGCCAGCGTGTGGTTCGGCCACAAGGTGGCCCTCACCGAGCTGTCCTGCTCGTTCGGCCCGGGTGTGACCGGGCTGCTCGGACCCAACGGCGCCGGCAAGACGACCCTCATGCGGGCGATCTGTGGCCTCCTCCCCCTCAACGAGGGCAGCGTCCGCGTGCTCGGCGCCGACCCCCGGCGGGCACGCGAGGTCCAGGGGGCGATCGCCCTCGTGCCCGAGGACGAGGCCGTGCCCCGCGCGCTGAGCGCCCGCCAGCTCGTGCGCTACACGGCCGCGCTCCACCGTGTGACCGACCGCGGCCTGCCCGACCGCTGCCTGGACTCGGTGGGACTGCTCGACGTGGCCGACCGCAAGGTCCGTGGTTTCAGCAAGGGCATGCGGCAGCGGGCGAAGATCGCCGCCGCCCTGGTCACCGACCCCGGCATCCTGGTGCTCGACGAGCCACTGAACGGCGCCGATCCCCTGCAGCGCGTGGCGCTGATCCGGCTCTTCCAGGCCCTGGGTGCCGAGGGCCGCACGGTGATCGTGAGCTCGCACGTGCTGCACGAGGTCGAGCGGCTGGCGTCACGTCAGATCGTGGTCATCCGGGGCCGCCTTGCCGCCGCCGGCGGCCACCGGGCCATCCGGGACGCGCTGGCCGACCGGCCCCGATCCGTGCTTGTGCGCACGCCCGAGGCGCGCCGGCTGGCCGGCGCCCTCGTGGGTCACGACCTGGTGCGGGGGGTCACGGTCGACGGCGCTTCGCTCGTCGTCACGTCCCCCCGGGCCGGCGAGTTGGCGGCGCTGCTCCCGGCCGCCGCCCGGGAGGCCGGCGCCCGCCTCCACGAGGTGCGCCCGCTGGACGACTCGCTGGAGAGCGTGTTCCGGGAGCTGCTGCGGTGACCACACCCGCCGCCTGTCCCCCTTCCCGAGGCATTGACTCACGGTCGCAAGAGCCCGAGGCAATCACTGACGATCTTCGTTCGTCATTGCCTCCGGTCCTGCCGAGCGACAGTTATTGCCTCGAGTCCGCGGGAGGAGCCGATCGATGAGCGCGCCGGCGCCGGCGCCGCCCGCCACGCCGACCGCCAGGGCCCTGCCCCACCCCTTCGTGGCAGTGGTCGGCTACACACTGCGCGCCTGCCTGCCGCCCCGGCGCTGGGTGGGGGTCCTGCTCCCCTGCGCGGCGGCGGTGCTGTTCGGCTGGCTGGTGACCGTCAGCGACCACGGCTCAGTGGCGGAGAGGTTCGCCGACATCGCCGAGGTGGGCCTGTTCGGCTTGGTCCTGCCCCTCACGTGCCTGGTCATCGGGGACGCGGTGCTCGGTGCCGACATCCGGGCGGGGACGTTCCCCTTCACCTGGCTGTCGCCCGTCCGCTTCCTGGCGATCGTCGTCGGGCGTTGGCTGGGCGGCTGGCTGGTCGCCCTCGTCAGCCTCGTGCCGACGTTGCTGGCGGCCACCGCGATCGCCGGCGTGCCCGAGGGCATGGCCCCGATGGCGATCGCCGTCGCCAGCGGCTCGGCCGCCTACATCGCCCTGTTCGTGATGCTGGGCGCCGCGGTGCGGCGCGCCGCCGTCTGGTCGCTGGCCGTGGTCTTCCTGGGCGAGCACCTCCTGGGCGGGGTGCTGTCGAGCGTGGCCCAGATCTCCCCGCTATGGGAGGCGCAGCAGGTCTACGCCGGTCTGGCGGACGAGGCTGCCGGCGCATCAGAGCTGTTGCGCGCCGGCACGCCCAACGGGTGGAGCGCCGTGGTGCGCCTGGCGATCATCCTCGTCGTTGCCCTGGCCGTCGCCGCCTGGCGGGTCCGGCACGTCAAGCCCCGGAGCGGCGACGAGTGAGATCGGTAGCCTGCGGCCCGTGACCGACGAAGCCACCTCCCGTGACCCACGGGCCGGGGATGCGTTCGCCGACCGCCACGTCGGCCCGTCGCCCGCCGATGTCGCCCACATGCTCGACGCCCTCGGCCTGGACTCGCTTGACGAGCTGATCGACGAGGCGGTTCCCCCCTCGATCCGCGACGACAAGCCGCTGGCGCTGGACAACGCTCTGGACGAGGCCGAGGCGCTCGCCCACCTGCGCCGGTTGGCGGACCGCAACCAGGTGTTCACCTCCCTCCTCGGGCAGGGCTACTACGGCACCGACACGCCCGGCGTCATCCGGCGCAACGTGCTGGAGAACCCGGCCTGGTATACGGCCTACACGCCTTACCAGCCGGAGATCAGTCAGGGCCGGCTCGAGGCGCTGCTCAACTTCCAGACCATGGTGTGCGACCTCACGGGCCTGGAGATCGCCAACGCCTCTCTGCTCGACGAGGCCACGGCCGCGGCCGAGGCGATGACGCTGTGCCGCCGGGCA
>DASQUY010000045.1:0-2121 GCA_035641055.1 Acidimicrobiales bacterium
CCGCAGTGCGCGACCTGGCCTACGGCGACGACGGCCGGCGCAATCGCCTCGACATCTGGCGCCGCGCCGACCTGCCGGACGACGCCGGCGCTCCCGTCCTCCTACAGATCCACGGCGGAGCGTGGACCTTTGGCGCCAAGCAGGGGCAGGCCCACCCGCTCATGGGTCACCTCGCCGAGCGCGGCTGGGTGTGCGTGACCGTCAACTACCGGCTCGCCCCACGCTGGCGCTGGCCCGCTCAGATCGTGGACGTCAAGCGGGCGCTCGCCTGGGTTCGGGCCAACATCGGCGAGCACGGCGGCGACCCATCGTTCCTGGCGATCACGGGAGGATCCGCCGGCGGCCACCTCGCCGCCCTGGCGGCGCTCACCCCCGGCCCGAGCGGCCGTGGGAGCGGGAGACTCGGCCCGAGCGGCCGTGGGAGCGGGGATCACAGCGTTGCCGCCTTTCAGCCGGGCTTCGAGGACGCCGACACCAGCGTCACGGCCGTCGTGCCGTTCTACGGGGTGTACGACTTCACCAACCGCGACGGCACGGCCGGTCGGCGGCTGGTCCCGTTCCTCGAGCGCCGGGTCATGCCCACCGGCCTGGCCGACGACCCGGCCGCGTGGGAGCAGGCGTCGCCGGTGAGCCACCGGCGCCCGGATGCGCCGCCGTTCTTCGTGCTCCACGGGGCGAACGACGGCGTGGTGCCCGTTGCGCACGCCGGCGCCTTCGTGGCGAGGCTGCGCGAAGTCTCTCGCCAACCGGTGGTCTACGCCGCGCTGCCCCGGGCGCACCACGCCTTCGACGTGTTGCCGACGGTCCGCACGCAGCACACGGTGCGGGCGGTGGAGCGCTTTCTGGCGGTGGTCCGCACGTCGGATCGCCACCGGGCCGGGGCCCGGGCGGGGTGACCGTCCGGCCGAAGCCCAGCCAACTTCCAGACGCCCGCCTCGCCCGGGGATCCCGGCCGGTGGCTGCGCCCAAGGGCGCGTGGGGGACCGAGCACCGGTGTGACCGGGGGCTTGGTCCTCCGCCGGTCCAGCACGAGGCGGTGGTGCCGGACCGGCGGGAGGCATACAGCGTAAGGCGGTGCGGCCCGCTTCCCAACTACTCAGCGTGGTCGGCCGGGATCTTTCCCAGCCGTCCCGCCTGGAAGTCCTCGACGGCCTGGACCAGCTCGGCCCGGGTGTTCATGACGAACGGCCCGTAGTGCGCCACCGGCTCGCGGAGGGGGCGGCCACCGAGCAGCAGGACCTCGAGGCTGGGGGCCCGCCCCTCCTGGGTGGGGTCGGCGGCGAGCACCACGTGGCCGCCGGGACCGAAGACGGCGAGCTGCCCGCTGGCGAGCGGCCGCCCGGCCGAGCCGGCTCGACCCCGTCCTGCGAGGACGTAGGCCAGGGCGTTGTGCTCGGAAGGCCAGGGCAGGGCCAGCTGGGCCCCCGGTGCGACCGTGGCGTGGACGAGCGTGATCGGGGTATGGGTGATCCCCGGGCCGCGGTGGCCACCCAGCTCGCCGGCGATCAGCCGTAGCACCGCGCCCCCGTCGGGGGAGCGGAGGAGCGTGACCTGGCCGGCACGGATGTCCTGGTAGCGCGGTGGGGTGAACTTGTCGGCGGCGGGCAGGTTCACCCAGAGCTGCAGGCCGTGGAACAGCCCGCCGCTGGCGACCAGCTCGTCGGGCGGGCGCTCGATGTGGAGGATGCCGGCACCAGCGGTCATCCACTGCGTGTCGCCGTTGGTGATGAGCCCACCGCCGCCGGTGGAGTCCCGGTGCTGGAAGGTGCCGTCGATCATGTAGGTGACGGTCTCGAAGCCGCGGTGGGGATGCCAGGCCGTGCCCTTCGGCTCGCCGGGCGCGTACTCGACCTCGCCCATCTGGTCCATGTGGACGAAGGGGTCGAGGTCGGCGACGGACACGCCGGCGAAGGCGCGCCGTACCGGGAAGCCCTCGCCCTCGTACCCGGCGGGGGCGGTCGTCACCGACCGGACCGGCCGCTCGGGCGAGGTGGCGGGGTCGGGCTCGGCGACGGCGGCCAGCGTGAGGGGATCGTCAACGGTGATGGCAGGCATGGCGCCCGTGCCAACAACTGGGGGCGTCTGCTATTCCCCCGCGTTCTCGGTACAGGAATGGTCGCT
>DASQUY010000046.1:0-3559 GCA_035641055.1 Acidimicrobiales bacterium
GGGTACTTGCCCTGTCTTGGCATGACTCCATCCTTCTCAAGGATCGGAGCCTCCACCGAACCCGGGGCGGTTCAGACGTCCACTACGGCCGAGCCGAAACCATCCGCCAGCAACGTGGTCTCGTCCTCGACACCGCCTACGCCCAGCACCCCGAACGCTTCGTCCGCAAGCCACCCCAACCACCCGCGCTCCCCACCGCCGTGTGGATCAACAAGCCCGAGGAGGATGCCCCTAGGACACAATGATTCCCGAAGAAATCCGCCTCGAAAAGGTTGACACGCGCCGATCCGCTCACCGGAGATCGGGTCGATGGCGACCACCCGGTAGCGGGCCTCGCGGGGGAGGGGGCGTAGATGCGGGTGCCGTGCTCGAGCTGGGCGAGCGGCTTCTTGCGATACCGACTGGGCATGACAGGAGACCACCTCGTGGGACGCAGCGGTACGGGCTGCTACGGATGGCCGCCGTGGGCAACTTTGTGCCCGAAACCTGTGCCCGGCAGCGAGAGCACGCTCGCCACACCTTCTACCACAAGGCAAAACGCGCCCGGTGGACCCCTCCCATAGCGTCGTTGCCAAGGTGAGGGTCGCGGGTTCGAGTCCCGTCGTCCGCTCCAGTAGGGCAACAGCCAGGGATCGACGCTGGCGGCGGTGGTCAGTTCCCGGTAGGGGTGGGGGTCGGTGGCCACGGCCTGCTGCAGGAGCCGGTAGAGGAGCAGGCCGCGGCTGCGGGCGGTGCGGCGGGGGACGCAGCAGCGGCACGCCCTCATGTTGACTGCACCACACGCGGCCGTCACACCAATCCGTCATCCTCATGGTCTGGTTCCGCAAACCGCCCCAGGTTCGGTGTCGGCACGGTGGGGTTGCTGTCGTGTCGGTGTCTCGGTCATGGTGGGGGTCACGCGGCCGACTTGTTCGTGTCTGGGGCAGCTTGGCGGGCGCTGACGTCGATCAGGGTGACGTTTCGGTGTGTATGGCGAGTTCGGTGATGGCGTAGTTGTCCATGGCCCGGACTTCGAGGCGTAGCCCGGGTGCCTGGACGCTGTCGCCGATCTCGGGGATGCGGTCGAGGGTGGCGATCACGTAGCCGGCGATGGTGTCCCAGTCGCCGTGGGGGAGCACGAGCCCGGTGTTGTCGGCCAGCTCGGCGGGCCGCACGGTGCCGGCGACGAGCCACGAGGTCTCGCCGACGCGGCGGATGCGCCGGCGGGGCCGGTCGGATTCGTCTTCGAAGTCTCCGATGATCTGTTCGATGACGTCTTCGAGCGTGACGATGCCGGCGACGACGCCGAGCTCGTCGATGACGACGGCGAAGTGGCGGTGGTCGCGTCGCATGTCGGTCAGCAGGTCGTCCAGGGCATGGGATTCCGGGGTGGCCAGGACCGGCCCGGCGAGGTCTCGGGCCCGCAGTCGGGCCCGGTGGGTGTCGTCGACCACGAGCGCGTCGCGCACATGGACGACACCGACCGGGTGGTCCAGGTCCCCGTCGCAGACGAGGAGGCGGCTGAGCCCGCCAGCGGCGGCGACGCGTTCGATCTCGTCGACGCTGGCGTGCGCGGGCACGGACACGATGTCTCGGCGGGGCGTCATGGCCGCCAGGGCGTCCCGGCCGGAGAACCGCAGGGTGCGTGACAGGAGCTGCGCGTGGGTGTCGGCGAGGGTGCCCTGCGAGCTCGATTCCTCCAGCAGCAACACGAGGTCGGCCGGGGAGTGGGTCATGGCCCGCTCGTCCTGCGGGGTGACACCGCACAGGCGCACGACGGCGTTGGCGGTGGTGTTGAGGAACCGGATGAACGGGCGAAACAGCCGCACGTAGGCGCGAAAGAAAGGGGCCACTCCGAGCGCGGAGCGTTCGGGGTGGGAGATCGCCCACGACTTCGGCGCCATCTCACCGACGACCATGTGCAGGAACACCACGAGGGACAAGGCGACGGCGAACGCGATCGGGTGCAACAGGGCGTCGGGTATGCCGAGAGGCTCGAGCACCTCTTCGAGCAGGTGTGCGACCGCGGGTTCGGCCACGGCTCCCAGTCCCAGCGACGCCGCGGTGATGCCCAGCTGGGCACCGGCCAGCATGAGGGATAGTTCCCGCAGGCCGGCCAGCGCGCTTTGGGCCCGGCGCTGGCCGGCGGCGGCGAGTTGTTCAATCCGTGATCTTCGAGCGGCGAGGAGCGCGAACTCGGCGGCGACGAAGAACCCGTTGGCGGCCAGCAGGGCCAGGCCGACGACCAGGGCCGCAGGCGTGCTCATTCTCGAACCCCTTCGTGGCCGTCGTCTGCTGTCTCCTCCACGACCACCTCGGCCACCGTGCGTCCCCTCATCACCGAGACCTCCACGGCTGCGCCGTCGACCTCCACCCGGTCGCCGGGTCGAGGGATGTGGCCGAGGAGGGCCATGACCAGCCCGCCGACTGTGGAGTAGTCGCCCTCGGGTAGTTGCACGCCCGTGTCTCGGGTCAGCTCATCGATGCGCCACCTCCCGGGGACGCTCCACCGGTGGTCATCCAGTGCCACGACGCGTGCGTCCGCATGAGGGTCGTGCTCGTCGGCGATCTCGCCCACCAGTTCCTCCACCACGTCTTCCAAGGTGACGATCCCGGCGGTCCCGCCGTACTCGTCGACCACCACCGCCAGCTCGGTGCGGGAACGGCGCAGTGCCCGCAGCACCTCGTCCAGTGACACGGTCTCGGGGACGATCACGGGCTCGCGCATGATGCGTTCGACGGTGCTGGTGTCCCGCTGCTCCCGAGGCAGCGTGAGCAAGTCGCGGGCATGGACCACGCCGACCACGTCGTCCAAGTCGCCGCCCGGCGCGATGACCGGGAATCGGCTGTGCCCCTCGGCCAGCAGCCGCCGGAGGTCCGCACCCGAGGCGTCGGCCGCCACGGCCACCACGCGGGGGCGCGGCACCATCGCGTCCGCCGCCCGCAGCTCCCAGAAATCGAGGGCCCGCGCCAGCCGGAACGCCTCCTGCGTGCCCAACGACCCGTGGCGGGCGGACTCCTCCACGATCAGGTCCAGCTCCTCCGCGGCCACGCCCCCACGCAGCTCCTCCACCGGTTCGATGCCCACCGCCCGCAACAGCGCGTTGGCCGACGAGTCGAACAGCCGGATCAGCGGCGACGCCAGCCGCATGAACCCCCACGCCCCACCCGCCAACGCCCGCGCGAACGGCTCGGGCTTGGCGATGGCCAGGTTCTTGGGGGCCAGCTCGCCGAAGACCATCTGCCCCACCGTGGCGACCACAAACGCCACGGTGAACGCCACACCCAGGCGTGCCCCCTCGCCGACACCGATCCAGCCCATCACCGGCTCGAGCGCCCGACCCAGGCTGGGCTCGGCGAGGAAGCCCACCACCAGGGAGGTGACAGTGATGCCGAGCTGGGCCCCCGACAGCATGAACGACAGGCGCTTGCGCACATCCAGCGCCCGCGCCGCCCGCCCGTCGCCCTCCTCGGCGGCCGCCTGCAGCGGGCCCCGCCGGGCTGCGACGAACGCGAACTCCATGGCGACGAACCAGCCGTTCGCCAGGATCAACGCCACGACCGCCGCGATCCCCAACCC
>DASQUY010000047.1:0-2429 GCA_035641055.1 Acidimicrobiales bacterium
CTCCCACGCTTTGGCCGGAGACACCGACAGCTGGCCCGCCGCGCTCGGGACGTCGTACAGACGTCGCACATCCGGGCGCTCCCGTCTTGTGCGCGGCGCCCCAGCGAGCTGGCCTCTCTCGTCCAGCACCAGATGGACAACCTTCTCAACGACCGTGATCAAGCGAGGATCGAGCGTCCTCGACGCGGTGCCAGCCGGCCCACTGAGTGGACGCGATGGGCTGCCGCGACCCTGATCAGTCCAGGCGGATCTCATCCGCGCTTGGTGGTTGGACGCCACCGGCTGGGTCCTTTTCTCGACGGTTGGTCCTGATCAATTCCTGGGGTCTCGGCATGCCAGCGCGCCGAGGCCCTTCTCTGGTCTGGCCGTGGCCCCCTCGGACCACGACGAGCGTCGTGCCGTGCAGCAACCGACACCCCATTAGGCCCACGTCGACGCTGGATCTCACACCGCAACCGACATTCGCCCTTCGCCGTGGACCGCACGTAGGCCGCGGGCGCGGCTCATCTGATCGCGGTGAGGCCTTGTCAACGGACACCACTGGATTGTGCCGGGATTCGTCAGATGGGTCATCGGTGCGTTCCTGATAGCTCTGATTCGCCTCGACATTGCCAAATCTCGTTCCCGGTGACTGTCCCGGCCAGTGTCCCGGTGTGGCTCGCTCGCTGAAGATCTTGGGCCAGGAACAACAGGATGCGGCTGAGATCGCTCCGGCCGGTCACCCCGCCCGTACCTCCCCCACTGGCCACCGAGCTCAGCGTCTACGGCGGCAAGCACCCCGCCCACGGCATATTCCTGGATGTCGACTTCGGCAACCAGGAGGCCCAGACCATGGCAACCACCGCATCGACGCGACGGCCCTTTCGTGGTCTCCTCCGAGGCGGCATCAGCGCGATCCACTAGGCCAAGGCCCCCGCCGCCGTACGCCCCGAGGACCGCGTGATCGGGCCCCACGTTGCTCGGGGTGGTGGATCCAGGCCGTCTGACCTGGTGCCTCATGACGCCAGCAGGTGTCGTAGCCGCTCGTGCGTGCGGTGGCGTAGCCGATAGACGGCCGTCGTCGTGGTGCCGACGCGGGCCGCCACCGCGGGGACGCTGTGTCCGCCCACGGCACAGAGCCACACCACGTCGGCGCCGGCGCGGGAGAGGGCGCCGCGTCTCACTGCGGCCTCCAGGGGTTCGGGCGCCAAGCGTCCGGCGAAAGCGCTGTCCTCGGCGGACGGCAGAGCAGGTGACGAGGGCATGTCGTCGGGGTCCTTGAGAAGCACGTCATGGGCCCAGCGGGCCTGGCGGCGGCAGTCGAGCACGTCGCGTTGGACAGAGCGCAGCAGGTATGCCGCGTTGGTGCAGCGGAGGGTCCCCGTTCGCATGCGGGCAAGATGCACCCAGGCGGTCGTGATCACCTCCGCGTCGGCCCGCTCGCACGCGCCGAGTGACTGCTGGAGCCGGTAGGCCAGAGTGACAAGGCCCGGGACGAGCAGCTGCAGCAGCGCTCGGGCGGCGAGCTCGTCGCCGACGGCCGTAAGCCGAGTGAGCGCCTGAAAGACGGGGATGCGTTCGACCCCCGGGGGTGGGATGACGTCGTCCAGGCCACGGCAGCCCGCCAAGGCGGGGTCGCGGCGACCCCAGCGCGCGACAACCGTGCTCCGTCGGTGCCGGCGGCACAGGTGAGCCCAGTCGCGATCCAAGGCGGTGAACGCACTGGGGGTTCGGGAGGCCGGGGTTGTGCATGGACGCATCGGGGGCTCCTTCGAGGTGGTGGGCACCCCTCGACGATGACGGTCCCGGTCCCGGTCGCTGTCCCGGCTGGTGTCCCGGTCGGTGTCCCAACCGGAGGTTTTCGCCCAGGCTCGACGAATTCGAATGAGATCGCCGGCCGTCGGCGCGCCTTAGAGGCAATGGACCTGCAGCTGACGCGCCAGGCCCACGCCCGCAGGTTCGTGCGCCTGGTGGGCGTTCCGCCCGAGGACCCCTATGTGGCCCGCTGCTGGCTGCCCATCGCCGGACCGACCGCCGTGGCGCTGGTGCGCCGAGTGAGCGAGCTGGCGCGGGGTATCGGGGAGCCACCCGTGGCCGTCCCGTGCCGGGAGCTGGCCCGCATGCTGGGCCTGCGGGCCTCAGAGGCACCCACCCGCAACAACCCGATCGGTCACGCGCTGTTGCGAGTCCAGCGGTACGGCCTTGGCGGCTGCCACCTGGCCGAGGGCCGGGTCGTGGTCTACGACCGGGTGCCGCTGGTTCCCCGCCGCCTGTTTGCCCGGCTTCCCGCCTGGTGCTGGGAGCAGCACGTCACCCACGTCGACGTGGTCAACGACCACCTGGCACAGGCCGGGTTCCTTCACCCGGGCGCGGCGGCACCCGCCGGGGAGGTGGCCCGCTCCCCTGTCCTGGACCGCTATGTCCGAGACGGCACCCCGCCGGACGCGCCG
>DASQUY010000048.1:0-2663 GCA_035641055.1 Acidimicrobiales bacterium
CTGCTCGCTGCCGTGCGTCACGACCGTGGGGGCGCCCATGCCGTGGCCGATGGGGTTCCTGCCGCCGGCCCGGGGCGCGCCGGCCCGGCCGAGCGTCTCGTTGATCGTCTTCTGCAGCTTGGGGGACAATCCGAGGCCGCCGTGGCCCTCGGGGAAGTGGACCCAGGCGAGGCCGAGGTCGAACTGGCGCCCGAGCAAGGTAACCGGGTCCGTCTCTCCGGGCGGCAGCTCGGCGAGCAGTCGCTCGCACAGTGCGAGCACGCGTGCCTCGTCGTCGTTCGTGCCGCCTGACGGCACGTCCGACCGGCCGGTGGCATCCGTGAGCGTCATGGCGCCACCGTACTTGACCCCCCGGTCAAGTGGCGAGCTGCTCAGGGAGGGCGAGCACCGGGCGGCCCGTCCCCCTACCCTGGTCGGCAGTCTCGCGGATCCACCGGCGGGGCGGTGGTAGACCAACGGCGACGTCGTACGGAACGGAGATGCGTCATGGACGTTGGAGCCAGCGAGTACCGGCGGGTGGGCTTTTTGGCCGACACCCACAGCGTCAAGGCCGACGGCAGCGACCTGCCCGACCCGGTGCTGGAGGCGTTCGCCGGCGTCGACCTGGTGGTTCATCTCGGCGACATCGGCCGCAAAGGCATCCTCGACCGGCTGGGGGGAGTGGCGCCGGTGTGGGTGCCGGTGGGCGGGAACAAGGGCTACGTCCCCTGGCAGGGGGGCGGCGCCCCCGCGGCCGAACTGCCACCGGTCCGGGTGATCGACGCCGGCGCTCTGGCGGTCGGCATGACGTTCAACCTCGCCCAGCCGGACAAGAAGATCGTCGTGGGCGACGAGATCGCCTTCCCCGACGAGCCCCTGGCCGGCCTGCTGAAGCGCCGCTTCCGCCAACCGGTTGACGCTGTCGCGTTCGGCGGCTCCCACACCCAGATGGAGCAGCGCCACGAGGGCGTCCTGTTCTTCAACCCGGGGAGTCCCAACCTGCCGATGGAGGGCCACCCGGCCGGGGTCGCGATCCTCGACCTGACGGGCTCGGCCCCGCAGGTCGAGTTCGCCCACATGCCCGGGTGATCCGCCCAGCCGACCAACCAACCAGACGGTCGGGCCTCAGGCCGTCTA
The DNA here is from genome assembly GCA_035641055.1 of Acidimicrobiales bacterium. Taxonomy (GTDB): domain Bacteria; phylum Actinomycetota; class Acidimicrobiia; order Acidimicrobiales; family VFJN01; genus DASQUK01. The sequence goes on from DASQUY010000048.1 coordinate 1,117, forward strand.
GCATGGCCACCTCTCCGGGCTGTGGCCTAGTTTGGTTAAGGCGCCACACTGGGGGTGTGGAGATCCCCGGTTCAAATCCGGGCAGCCCGACTACGGCATGAACAGCCGGGGGAGAGACGGAAGGGTCGACGCGGGCGTGATCGACCACATGCTCCGGCAGCGGGCGTGCCGGGCCTACGCGGGCGATCCCGTCTCGGACGGTGACCTCGAGGCCATGCTGCGGGCTGCGACCCACGCCCCCAGCGCCGAGAACCGCCAGCCGTGGGTGTTCGTGGTCGTGCGGCGAGCGGCGACGCGCTGGGCGATCGACGAGCTGACCAGGCGGGTGTGGACCGGCGGGGGTCGCCGGCACGCACAGAGGGCCCTGCAAGCTCGGTTCTTCACCGCGGTAGACACCTTCGTCGACCGGGGCTACGGCGGCGCGCCGGTGCTGCTCGTCGTCGCCGGCGACGGCCGCGACGGGGCGCCCGAGGCCCTGCTCGCCTCGTCGGTGTTCCCCGCGATCCAGAACCTGCTGCTGGCCGCGGCGGCGCTCGGCTACGGCTCGTCGACGACGACCCTGGCCGCCCAGGCCCCCGACGCCCTGGCCGAGATCGTCGGACTGCCCGAGGGCGTCCGTCCGTTCGCCGTCGTTCCGATCGGCCGGCCGGCGACCCCGCTCGGGCTGCCACGGCGGCGCCCGGTGCGCGAGGTCGCCCACCTCGACGCGTTCGGCACGCCGTTCGGCCCAGTCACGAGCTCACCTGGCGGCGACGAGCCCGTTGGGCCGCCACGCCCCGCTCCACCGCCCGCCTGACGATCACGTCGTTATCGGCGGAGATGAACCGGTGGACCCGCGCCTCCAGCAGGCGCCGGGCGACCGGGTTGAACGCCTCGTAGGTCTCGCCGAAGGTCACCCTCGTCCGCCCGTCGGACAGCGGCTCGATGCGGTGCCAGCCAGTGGCCCTCGACCACAACGGCTTGCCGACCGCCTCGTAGCGCGACCACTCGCCGGGGCGGGACTCGGTGACCACCTCCCACGACCGCCCGACGCCGCCGCTGAGCAGGTACCGAGGCACCCGGAACGTGCAATGGCGCACGAGCCCCAGGCCATGCTCGTCGCCGGGGTGCACGATCTCGATCCGGACACCGCCGTGCTCGATCACACCCCGCGCCAGCCGAGGGTGCAGAGCCCACCAGACCTCGTCCGGCGTGGCGTCGACCTCGAAGGAGAACTCATGCTCCCTCACGGCCGCCACCGTACTTTGACCAACCCGGTCAAGCCGCGAGCTGACGTCGTAGCCCTGTCGGTGGCCACTGGCCGCCCGCTCCGCCGGCCGCGCCCCGCGTCTACGGGGTGCGGCCGATGAACGCCAGCAGCTTGGTCTGGATGTCGGCGTCGTCGGGTACGTCGACGCGTGGCCCGTAGTGGCCGCTCTGGCGCAGCGCATCGTCCATCGGCAGCATGGCCTCGAGCATCGCCGCGCACTTGTCCGGGTCCAGCGTCTCGTCCTGCCCGGTGGCCCGGGCGAGATCCCAGCGGTGGAGGAACACGTCGCCGGTGTAGA
>DASQUY010000049.1:0-5081 GCA_035641055.1 Acidimicrobiales bacterium
CATGAGCGAGCCCGTGTAGCTGGTGGGCGTGAGGATGGTGCAGGTGAGGAACGGCTCCTCGATGTGATCGATCTCCTGCGCGGGGGGCATGGCGGACGGGTTGTCGACCTCCATGAGGGTGCCATCGGTGCGATGCACCCGGTAGGCCACGGACGGCGCGGTGGTGATGAGGGTCAGGTCGAACTCGCGTTCCAACCGTTCGCGCACGATCTCCATGTGCAGCAGGCCGAGGAACCCGCAACGGAAGCCGAAGCCCAGCGCCCCGGAGGTCTCCGGCTCGTAGACGAAGCTGGCGTCGTTGAGGCGCAGCTTCTCCAGGGCGTCGCGCAGGTCGGAGAACTGGTCCCCGTCCACGGGGTAGAGCCCGCAGAACACCATCGGCTTGGGGTCCTGGTAGCCCGCCAGGGGCTCGGCCGCCGGCCGGGCCGCCTCGGTGACCGTCTCGCCCGAGCGGGCCTCGGCGACGTCCTTGATGCCGGCGATGAGGTAGCCCGTCTCGCCCGGACCGAGCGCCGCCACGGGCTCGCTGCGGGGGGTGCGCACCCCCACCTCGTCGGCGTCGTGGACCGCGCCGGCCTGCATGAACCGCAGCCGACGCCCGCTCACGAGGTTGCCGTTGACGACCCGCACCGACGACACGACCCCGCGGTAGGGGTCGTAGTGGGAGTCGAAGATCAGCGCTTGGAGCGGCGCGTCGGGCTCACCTGTGGGCGGTGGGACGCGGTCGATCAGCGCGTCCAACAACTCCGGCACGCCGTCGCCCGTCTTGGCGCTGATGCGCAGGATCTCGTCAGCGCGGATGCCGAGCACCTTCTCGATCTCGGCGGCGTAGCGGTCGGGGTCGGCGGCGGGCAGGTCGATCTTGTTGAGGACGGCGACGATCTCGAGGTCGTGCTCGAGGGCCTGGTAGCAGTTGGCGAGGGTCTGGGCCTCGATGCCCTGGGCGGCGTCGACCAGAAGGACCACGCCCTCGCAGGCCGTCAGCGAGCGGGACACCTCGTAGCCGAAGTCGACGTGGCCCGGCGTGTCGATCAGGTCGATGACGTGGTCGCGGTAGCCGAGCCGCACGGACTGGAGCTTGATGGTGATGCCCCGCTCGCGCTCGAGGTCCATGGAGTCGAGGTACTGGTCGCGCATCTCCCGGGGATCGACGGCGCCGCACAATTCGAGCAGGCGGTCGGCCAGCGTCGACTTGCCGTGGTCGATGTGGGCGATGATCGAGACGTTGCGGATGCGGGAGAGCTCCATACGGGGTTGTCGCAGCGTAGCGGTGCCCCTTCACGCCTCCTGAGGTGGCACGAGGTCGATCCCGGAGGTGGCACGTGGTCGGCCCGGCCGCTAGCCTGTCCCGGCTATTCGTTCCCGAGGAGCAGTTCCAGGCCGTGGCCAACATCAAGAGCCAGATCAAGCGCAACCGCCAGAACCTCGTGCGGCGCGAGCGCAACAAGGCGGTGCGCTCCGAGCTCAGGACCCGCGCCAAGGCCGCCGTGGCCGCGGCCACCTACGGCGACGAGGACGCCGAGGCCAGGCTGCGCCTCGCGATCAAGCGGATCGACAAGGCGGCGGCCAGCGGCGTCATCCACCGGAACGAGGCGGAGCGCCGCAAGTCCCGCCTGATGGCCAAGGTGAACCGCGCCACGGCCGACCTCGACGATGCCGAGGCCGAGGCCGCCGAAGCCGACGAGGACGAGGCCGAACCCGCCGAGGCCTGACCCTCAGGCGGGCAGGCCTGCGGGCCATCCCGAGGCAATGGCTCACGGTGGCGCGGGCCCGAGGCAATAACGCACGGTTTCCGTTCGCCATTGCCTCGACCGTCCCCGGGCGTTCGTCATTGCCTCCGGTCGTACCCGCCGGCGGTCAGCGCGCCAGCCGGGCCAGGCGGGCGACCAGGACCTCGAGCACGAGGTCCTCGGGCCAGGCCTTGCCGCCGCGCAGGTCGAGGTCGGCCTGAGCGAGCAGCGACAGGGCACGAACGACCCGGTCGTGGCCGAGCCGACGGGTCTGCTGGAGCGCCTTGCGGGCGGGGAACGTCGATCCCTTGAGGCCGAGCAGCTGCGCCGCATCCCGTTCCCCCGACACCGGCGCCCCGTCGAGCTGCAGCATGCGGGCGTAGTGGCCGTGGAGGGTGGCCATCACCACCAGCGGGTGGCGACCGCCCCCCGTCAGCATGCGCCGCAGCTTGGCCAGGGCCGTGGGGATGTCGCCACGGTCCACGGCGTCGGTGAGCTCCCACGGCGGCACGCCTCCGGCCTCGCCGAGGAAGGGCTCGATCTCGTCGACGCCCAGACGTGCGCCCTCCCCGAAGCTCCCGACCAGGGTGCCGACCAGGCCGACGAGGCGCTGGGCATCGTCGCCCACCCAGTCCACCAGCCGCTCGGTGCCCGCCCGGTCGACTCTCAGCCCGGCGGCGCGCAGCTGCTCCTCGACCCAGCCCGCCAGCTTGCGACCGGGGCTGGTGTCGACCAGCTCGCCCGCGCGGGCGACCGCATCGCTCAGCGACCGGGGAACCCGCCCCTGACCCCACACCAGGACCAGCGACGTCGTCGGTAACGGGTCCTCGAGATAGGCCACCAGCGGGGCGAGCTGCTCGGCCCGACCGAAAACCTCGAGATCTCGGCCCACGACGACCCGGCGGTCGGTGAGGAACGGCGGAGTCTGGGCGGCATCGATCAGCGGCGCGATCGTCGGCTCGGACGCCTCGGACGGTTGGAGCCGCTCACGAGCGATCTCGTCGACGGCGAGGCCGGCGTCCGCATCGCCGGCCAGCCGGTGCACCAGCGTGCGGGCGGCGTCGCGCAGGATCACCTCGTCGTCGCCCCTTACCAGGTACACCGGCGCGTCGAGGCGCACGTCGGTCACGGTGGCGTGGCCTCCCCGCGTTCGACGCGGCGGGCGGCCAACAGCGCCGCCGTCGCCTCCACCACGCGCCGCGTGCGGCGCACGTCGACCGTGCACACCATCCGGCATCCCACCGGGATCGCGACGGACTCGACGGCCAGCGCCTCCCCGGGCGACAACCGCGTCGTGTCGATGGCCAGCGGCAGGCGGTGCGCCTGCGCCACCCGGCGGGCCTCGGCGACGGCGCCGACATCGTCGACCACGACCGCAGTGGGACCGCCACCGGCCAGGGCGGCGGCGAGCTCGGCAGGAACGAGCACGAGAGCGGCGCCGGCGCTGCGCGCCGGACCCACGGCCTCGGGCGACGACACCCGGGCCGCGATCGGCACGTCCCCGACGGCCGCGGCCGGGCCGATGAGTCGCGGCGGCAACCTCGCCACGGCGAGGTCTGCGCCCGCCTGACCGGCCGCCCGGACGTGGGCCATGACCTCTCCCTCACGCCCCCAGCGAGGAGCACCCACGGTCGCGGCCACCAGCGCCCGCCGCCTCAGGTCGAAGGTGGTGTCCCCCAGCGTCAACGTGATGTCGACGCCCGGCAGGCTCAGCGCCGCGGATGCCATCACCGACGGGACACTAACGCCGGGCTCGTTCCCCGCGTACCCCCACGTCCACGTCGAGCCGCTCTGGCGAGCTCGTCACCACCGTCAACCGCAGCCCGCCCACATCGAACACGCTCCCCGGGGGAGGGATGGATGCCCGGTCGGGCAGCCGGCTCGTCCCCTCGGGTGCCAGGATCGCGGTCCCCGGCCAGCGTCGCCGGACCGTGCCCGCCACCTCGGCTGCCGCCTTCGCCGGCGTCCGGAGAACGACGAGATCGACACGCACCACGCCCCGCTCGCGGAGGCCCGCCAACACCGTCTCGCCACGGGCGCGCCCGTCGACCACCAGCACCGCCGCCCCTCCGCCCTTCCACAGCGTCGCTCCGGCGCCCAACGGCTCGCCGTCGATCACCGCGGGTCCCCCGCTGGCGACGCCCGCGTGCCCCAGGACGGCGACGGCCGCCAGCGCGGGTAGCCAGCGCCCGCCTCGGGGCGACCAGGCGCGGATGCCCAGGCCAACCACCAGGATCGCCGCGAGCCAGATCACGTGGGACGCGCCGAGCTGGCCCAGCGGCCAGCGGGCGGCGGCCGCGGCCACGCCGTCGATCCACGCCAGCAGCGCCAGCGTCGGGACGTGGAGGGCGGCGGCCGCCGTTCCGGGGGACAGCCCGGCGGCGAGCCCGCCCGTCAGGCCCCAGATCATGACCGGCCCGGCGGCGGGAACGGCCAGCAGGTTGGCCGGCAGCGACGCCACAGGGACGCTCCCGAAGCTGGCCACCAACAGCGGCGCCACGGCGAGCTGCGCCGCGACCGTCACCGCCAGCGGGACGGTCAGCCAGCGGGGGCCGGGCAGCGCTCGCTCCAGCGGGGCGGCACCGACCACGATCCCGGCCGCGGCGACGACCGAGAGTCGGAACGCCAGCGACGTGGCCAGCAGGGGATCGACGAGCAACACGCCGGTGACCCCGAGCCCTAGGGTGCGCAGCGTCGACGCTGGCCGGCCGAGCGCGGCACCGGTCGCCGCCACCGCCGCCATGGCGGTGGCCCGGAGCACGGAGGGCTCGAACCGCCACACGAGCGCGAATCCCGCCAGCACGCTCAGCGTGACCACGAGCCGGGGCCCGAAGCGGAGCCGCGACAGCACCGGCGCCGCCAGCACCAACACGAAGGCGACGTTCTGCCCCGAGACCGCCAGGAGGTGCGTCATGCCGGCCGCCCGGAAGGCGTCGCTCATGTCGGCCGGCTGGGCCCGGACGTCGCCCAACGTGAGGCCCGCCAGCAGGCTGGCATGGCGGTCGGACAGCACCTCGGCACCCTGCGCCAGGGTGCGGCGCAGGCCGTTGGCCAGGCGCGTCACCGGGTCGCCAGTCCGCCACCCGACGACGGTGTCGATCTCGAGCCGCCCGGCCAGGTGGCGGTAGCGGAGGCGCCACTCGGTCTCGCCCGGCGGCTGCAGGTCACCGATGACGAGGACGCGCTCGCCGGTGAGCCGGTCGTCGAGCGAGGACGCCGCCGCCCGGCGGGCGTGGGCTCGCAGGCGGCGCCCGTCGAGCCGCACGTCGGCGGTGACCCCGCCCCGCCCGTCGGGCACCGGATCCGCCACCAGGGTGACCTCGGCCGTGACCGGGCCGGTGTCGAGCGGCG
>DASQUY010000050.1:0-8334 GCA_035641055.1 Acidimicrobiales bacterium
GCCACGGCCTCCGCCGGTGTGTCGTGACCGGCCCTCCAGCGCCCGTGCGTCCCTTCCGGCCAGGTCGCGGCCGTCAGCTCGTCGACCAGGGGGTGCTCGGGCGCCAGCACCATGTACGTGGCCCCGAACAGCGTGTCGGGCCTTGTGGTGAACACCTCGATGGCGGGACCGGCCTCGGTGGGGAAGGCGATGGTCGCCCCCTCGGACCGCCCGATCCAGTTGCGCTGCATGAGCTTGATGGGCTCCGGCCACTCGAGGACGTCGAGGTCGCGCAGGAGCCGCTCGGCGTAAGCGGTGATGCGCAGCATCCACTGCTTCAGCGGCCGGCGGAAGACCGGGAAGTTGCCCCGCTCGCTGCGCCCCTCGGCGGTGACCTCCTCGTTGGACAGCACCGTGCCCAGGCCGGGGCACCAGTTGACCGGCGCCTCGTGCAGGTAGGCCAGCCGATGGCCGTCGACGACGGCCCGGCGCTCGGTGGGCGTCAGCTCGGCCCACGGCTTGCCCGTGGGGTTGGTGCCCTCTGCCGGCCGGCGGGTTCCCGCGTCCAGCTCAGCGATCAGATCGTCGATGGGGCGGGCCCGGTCGGCGTCGGGGTCGTACCACGAACCGAAGATCTGCAGGAAGATCCACTGGGTCCAGCGGACGTAGCCCTCGTCGATGGTGGCGAAGGAGCGCCGAGAGTCATGGCCCAGCCCCAGCCGGCGGAGCTGCCGGCGCATGGTGGCGATGTTCGACTCGGTGGTGTCCCGGGGATGCCGCCCGGTCTGCAAGGCGTACTGCTCGGCCGGCAGGCCGAAGGCGTCGTACCCCATGGTGTGGAGCACGTTGTGGCCGCACATGCGTTGGTAGCGGGCGTAGACGTCGGTACCGATGTAGCCGAGGGGGTGCCCGACGTGCAGACCGGCGCCGCTGGGGTAGGGAAACATGTCCATCACGAACAGCTTCGGCAGGTCGGCCACCTTGTCGAAGCCCTCGCTCAGGTCGCCCACCGGGTTGGGGGTGAAGAAGATGCCGTCCCGTTCCCACCGCTCCTGCCAGCTCGCCTCGATGCGCCCGGCGAGCGCAGCCGTGTAGCGGTGGGCTGGCTGCTCCGGCGGCGCCGAGGTGGACGGCGACTGAGGCGACTCTGCCATGGGCGCGAAGGGTACCGGCCCGGCCACGGGCGCCCGAAGCGTGGACCGGCCCGGTCGGGCCGCCCAGCCCTGCGGGTGGTCCCGGCCCGGCGAGGCAATAGCGAACGCCGCCGTGAGCCCGAGGCAATGACTGATGGTTTCCGTTCGCCATTGCCTCAGGCGTGCCGGGACGTTCGCTATTGCCTCACGCCCGACCGCACGTTCGGGTTGGCTCACGCCCGATCGCACGTTCGCCTCGGCTCGTGTAACCGTCCCCGTCCCCCGGGGGTCGGAGCCCGTGATGCCGACGTTGCTTCAGCGCCTCGAGCGCGCCGCCGGGCGCGACACGTCCGTCACGTTCGTGGTCGGCGGCACCGAGGAGGTCGTCACCTGGGGCGAGCTGCATGGGGAGGCCCGGGCTGGTGCCGCAGCCCTCCAGGCCCGCGGGGTCCGCCCCGGCGACCACGTCGCCCTGCTCTCGCCCACCAGCCGTTCCCTGGTCACCGCCATCCGGGCCACGTGGCTGGCGGGTGCGACGGTGGTGGTGCTGCCGCTGCCGATGCGCCTGTCGTCCATCGAGGAGTTCGTCGCCCAGACCCGTCAGCGCATCCGCCACGCCGACGCACGTGTGGTGGTCGCCGACCCCGAGCTGGCAGCCTTCGTGACGCCGGAGCCGGGGGATCCCCCGATGATCGGCCTCGAGGAGCTCGCCGCCGGGCATGCCGCCGGTTGGGTGCGGCCGCCCGACGATCCCGAGCGGTTGGCGATCCTGCAGTTCACGAGCGGGTCAACGTCCGACCCCAAGGGGGTCATGCTTCCCGACCGGGTGCTGTGCGCCAACCTCGACGCCGTCGCCCAGGCGGGCAGGCTCCAGCCCGACGACGTGATGGTGTCGTGGCTGCCCATCTACCACGACATGGGCCTGGTGGGATTCCTGACGCTGCCCATGGCGACCGGCACGACGCTGGTGCTCGGGGCCCCGCAGGACTTCACGGCCAAGCCCGTGCGGTGGATGGAGTGGCTGTCGACCTACGGCGGCACCGTGACCGCCGGACCCAACTTCGCCTGGGTGCTGGCCACGCGGGCGCTTGACCGTCCGGGCGAGGCTCTCGACCTGTCCCGCCTGCGTATGGCGCTCAACGGCGCCGAGCCCATCGACCCCGACCAGGTCGAGGCGTTCATCGCCGCCGGCCGCCGGCACGGGCTGCGCCCCGAAGCCGTGTTCCCGGCGTTCGGCATGGCCGAGGTGGCGATCGGGGGCACCTTCCCGGCGCTGTCGTCGGGCATGGCGACCGACTGGGTCGACCGCCGCGTGCTGGAGACCGAGCGCTACGCCGCCCCCGTTGCGCCCGGTGCGAAGGGCAGCCGGCGGCTACCGCTGCTGGGCCGACCGCTGCCCGGCCTCGAGATCCGGGTTGTCGACCCCGATTCCGGGGCGGTGCTCGGCGAGCGAGAGGTGGGTGAGCTGGAGATATGCGGCAGCTCGGTCACCCCGGGCTACTACAAGCGGCCGGATGCCAACGCCGAGCTGTTCCACGAGGGCTGGCTCCGCACCGGCGATCTCGCCTACCTCCTCGGCGGCGAGCTCGTGGTGTGCGGCCGGATCAAGGACGTGATCATCGTGGGGGGCCGCAACCTGTTCCCCGAGGATGTCGAATGGGCGGTCGGCCTCCTGGAGGGCGTGCGGGCCGGGAACGTCATCGCCTTCGGCGTGACCGGGGATCGGGGACGCGACTCGCTGGTGGTGGCGGCGGAGACCAGAGCCGAGGACCTGAAGCCGTTGCGCCGCCTCGTCCACGAGCGGGTGCTCGACGTCGCCGGCGTCCCGCCCAAGGACATCGTGCTCGTCGCCCCGGGCACCCTGCCCAAGACCAGCTCCGGCAAGCTCCAGCGCTCGCTGTGCAAGCGGTACTACCGCGAGGGTCGCCTCGAGCCGGTCACGGCCGCGTAGCGAGCGGCCGAGCACCGGCGTAGCAGCAACCGGCGTTCAGGCGGCCTTCAGGGCGGCGATCACCTCGTCCCACTGGCTGTCGTCAGCGTTGTAGGGGACGTAGAAGCTCACCCGGTGCAGCACGTCGGCCCAGCGCTCCTTCATGGCCGCCGCCACGGTGTCGAGAGGGGCGACGACGGCGAAGGTCTCGAGCATGTCGTCGTCGATGAGGTCTCCCATCTCGGCCCAGCGGCCCTCCTTGGACAGGCGGTTGAGCTCGTCCTGGAGGTCGCCCCAGCCGTGCAGCTCGAGGACCGGCCGGTAGGCAGGGGTCGAGCCGTAGAACGCGATCTGGCCCTTGACCCCCCTGGCAGCGGCCGCCATCGCGCCTTCGTCGCGGCCGGTCACCACGAACATCGGCCCCGCCAGCTCGAACCCGTCCATCGTCTTGTCCGCCTTGGCCCGACCCTTGGCCAGGTTGGGCAGGGTGACCTCGTCGACGTACCGGCGCGTGGTGAAGCCGTGGCACAAGAAGCCGTCGGCCACCTCGCCCGCAACCTGGGTCATCTTCTCGCCCACCCCGGCCAGGAAGATGCGGGCGTTGCCGTGGGGGTTGGGGCCGGGGTTGAAGAACGGGGTCATGAGCGTGTGGGTGTAGAAGTCGCCGCGGAAGTCGAGCTTGGTGCCCTCGTTCCAGGAGCCCCAGATCGCCCGGATGGCGAGGATCATCTCCCGCATGCGGGCCGCCGGGTGCGACCACGGCATGGAGAACCGGCGGGTGATGTGGGCCTTGATCTGGCTGCCGAGCCCCAGGATGAACCGGCCGCCCGACGCCGCCTGCAGGTCCCATGACACCTGAGCCAGCGTCATGGGGTTGCGGGCGAAGGCCACCACGATGCCCGTCGCCAGGTCGAGACGCTCGGTGTGCTGGGCGGCGAGCAGCAGCGGCAGGAACGGATCGTGGCTGGTCTCCGCCGACCAGACGCCGTCGTACCCCCGTGCCTCTTGCTGGGCCGCCGCCGCGCCCGCACCCTCCAGCCGGCCCCCGATGCCACCGTCGACCTTCATGCCGGCGACCCTACCCCCGATCTTTCTGCCTGCGCTGACCTGCACTATGGAGGGTGAGCGCGGGCAGAAGCGGGTGGGCTTGGGGCCCCCGATCTTTCTGCCCGCGCTGACCTGCACTATGGAAGGTGAGCGCGGGCAGAAGCCGGGGGTGAGCTAGTCGCAGGGGGGTCAGCCGTCGCCCCGCTGGTCGCGCAGGAACTGCTCGAGCTCGGCCACCAGCTCGTCGCCGGTCGGCAGATCCTGGGTCGAGAACGACTGCGGGGCCTCCGCCTGCTCGTAGGCGGCCTCGAGCTGGTGGAGCATGTCCAGGTGGTCGGGATTCTGGGCGATGAGCTCGTCGAGCCTGGTGCGGGTGGCGTCGGCCTGCGCCGGCAGGTCGCCGAACGGCAGCGACAGCTCGCCCACTCGCGCCAGCGCCTCGATGAGCGCCACACTTCCGGCCGGGTAGGGCATGGCCGGCGGCAGGTAGTGCGGGATCTGCGCCCACACCCCCGCGGAGGCGATGCCCCGGTCGTGGCACGCCTGCTCGATGGCGGCCTGCACGCCCCCGGGGAAGTCGAGCGAGGCGCGCAGGAACCCGCTCTCGGCGAGGCTGGGAGTGGACGCCGTGCAGGCGACGCGGGGCAGGCGGGTGTGCGGGCAGGCGAACGGGTAGGCGCCCAGGCCCACGCACATGCGGGCGCCGAAGTCGAGCGCCAGGCCCACCACGTCGTGGACGAAGTGGTGCCACTGCCGGTCGGGCTCGGTCCCGACCAGCAACAGCAGCTCCTTGCCCTCCAGGTCGGTGGCGGCCCGGAGCTCCAGCGACGGCCAGGTGAGGCGCCGCAGCACCCCGTTCTCGAGGTGGGCGATGGGCCGGCGCGCCCGGTAGTCGAGCAGCTCGTCGGTCGAGAACCGGGCGACGCTGATGGTGTCGAGCTGGTCGCCCAGCACCTCGGCGGCTCCCGCGGCCGCCAGCCCGGCATCGATCCACCCTTCGATGGCCAGCACCAGCACGGGCTCGTCGAGGTCGGGTTGCTCGATCAGTTCGTACAGCGTCACGGTGTCCCGGCCTACGACCCGCCCAGCCGCTCGAGGTTGTCGTGCGCCGCGTGGGCGAGCTGCTCGACCCGCTGGGCGAAGCCCTCGAAGTCCGAGGCGGCGCCCATGGCGCCGTGCTTGTAGCGGGCGTAGACGCCCTCCAGGATGCAGGCGAGCTTCCAGTAGCCGAAGGCCACGTAGTACCCGATGTCACTGACGTCGCGGCCCGAGGCGGCGGCGTAGAGGTCGATGAGCTCGGCCCGCGAGGGGAAGCCCTCCGCGGCGGTGGGCGCGGTCAGCAGGGCTGTCGGCTGGGAGTCGTCGCGCTCGGACCAGTACACGCTCAGGAGGCCGACGTCGGCCAGGGGGTCGCCGAGCGTGCACAGCTCCCAGTCGAGTACGGCGGCGATCGTGCCGTCGGGCCGGAGCAGGCAGTTGTCGAGCCGGTAGTCGCCGTGGACGATGGCCACGCCGTCCTGCTCGGGTATCCGTGCCGTGAGGGCGTCGTGCACCGCGTCGACGACGGGCAGGTCGCGGGTCTTCGATTGCTCCCACTGGCGGTGCCAGCGGCGCAGCTGACGCTCGATGTACCCCTCGCGGCGACCGAGGTGGCCCAGCCCGACGGCGTCGGGGTCGACCGCATGGATGGCCGCCAGCACGTCGGCGATCTGGCGGCCGGCGCGGCGGCACTGGTCGACGCCCAGCCGCTCGACCGACGCCCGGTCGCGGGCCACCAGCCCCTCGACGAAGTCCATGACGTAGAACGGCGCGCCGTTGACGTTCTCGTCGTCGCAGTACCCGACGACCGGCGGCACGGGCACGTCGGTGGGTGCCAGGGCCGAGATGATGCGGTGCTCCCGGCCCATGTCGTGCGCCGTGGCGAGCACGTGGCCGAGCGGCGGGCGCCGCAGGACCCACGACCGTCCGGCGGCGTCGGTCACCCGGTAGGTGAGGTTGGAGTGGCCCCCGGCGATGAGCGAGAAGCCGAGCGGTGGCTCCACGTCGGGGGCGTGGGCAACGAACCAGGCGGTGACGCGGTCGGCGTCGATGCCCTCGGGCACCTCGCTGGTCTCGGTGGCGGGCGTCTCGGTCACGGGACTCACCGTAGAGGCCGAACGGACAGGCCGTCAGCACAAACGAAACGGCGCCCAACCGGCACGGTGCTCCAGCCCGTTAGCCGGGGTCGGGACCGGGCCGGCTGGTCGATACCCTGGCCGGGATGATTCTCGACGTCACCGATGCCACGTTCCAGACCGAGGTGCTCGACCGCTCACAGGCGACGCCGGTGGTGGTCGACCTGTGGGCGCCCTGGTGCGGACCGTGCCGGCAGCTCAGCCCGATCCTCGAGCGCGTCGTCGGCGAGAGCGGCGGCAAGGTGGTGCTCGCCAAGGTCAACGTCGACGAGAACCAGCAGGTGGCGGCCGCCTTCCGGGTGCAGGGCATCCCCGCGGTGTACGCGGTGAGCGGCGGCAAGGTGGTGGACGGTTTCGTGGGCGCTCAGGGCGAGGCGGCCGTGCGAGAGTTCGTGGACCGCCTGCTGCCCAGTGAGGCCGACGAGGAGATCGACAAGCTGGTGGCCGCAGGCGACGAGGCGTCGCTGCGGCGGGCCCTGGAGCGCCAGGCCGATCACGAGGGCGCCATCGTCGCCTTGGCCGAGCTGCTGGCCCGGCGCCAGCGCGACGGCGACGCGGACGAGGCGCTGGCCCTGCTCGGACGGATTCCGGAGACGCCCGAAACCCGGCGGGTGGCGGCGCTCGTGCGCACCGGCGGTGACGGCGCCTCGAGCGAGGAGATCACCGCGGAGCTCGACGCCCTGCTCGGCCAGGTCAAGGGCGACGAGGAGGCGCGGCAGCGCTACGTCGACCTGCTCGACGTGCTCGGTCCCGACCACCCCCGCACAGCCGACTACCGCCGACGCCTCACTGCCCAGCTGTTCTGACCGGGCCCTGGCCCTCTTTGGCCCCAGGGGCGATTCTCCTGCAGAGTCTGGAAGGTGCGGCTCGAGCGGCATGAGGGCTACTGGCTGCTGATCGGCCCCGCGGCCCCCGGGGCCTCGGCCACCACGCTGGGAGCGCTCATCCTCATGCGACCGCGGGCCGTGGGCAACGCCCGGCTGCTCCGGCACGAGCTAGAACACGTGGAACAGTGGCGCCGGCACGGCGTCGTCGGCTTCCTGCGGCGCTACCTGGGCGCCTACCTGCGCTGGCGGGTGCGGGGCTACCCCCACCGCGCGGCGTACCTGCGCATCCCCCTGGAGATCGAGGCCGAATGGCGGGCCCGCCGGGCACCGCTCGACGGGCACCCCGGCCGGGCGCGCTAACCTGCGCGCTCCGGACTTCCCCCTCCCGACGTCCGCGCGCGCCCGGAGGGTTCCCATGTCCGTTCCGTCCCCCCAGCTACCCCGGCCCGTACCGCCGCGCACCTGGCGCGAGCAGCTCGCCGGGGTGGCCGAATCACTGAACGTCTCGCCCCCGCGGCTGTTGGTTGGCGTCGTCGTGCTTGCCGGCATCGGTGTGCTCGGCTGGCGGCTCCTCGCCCCACCGCCGCCACCGCCGGAGGTGACGCTGCCCTTCGCCGAGTCGTCGACGGGCCCTGCCACCGACTCCCCGGCCGTTCCCTCGACGGGAGTGTCCGGCGGGCCGCCGGGCAGCGCCGATGCCGCCGGAGAAGGTCCGGGCGACGGGGCCACCACCCTTCCCGCGACGGAGGTCGTCGTCCACGTCGCCGGGGCCGTGTCGTCGCCCGGAGTCCAGCGGCTGCCGCCCGGCAGCCGGGTGATCGACGGCCTCGAGGCGGCGGGCGGCGCCCTCCCGGACGCCGATCTGGCGCGGGTCAACCTGGCGGCGCCCCTGGCCGACGGCCAACAGGTGTACGTCCCCAAGCCGGGCGAGCAGCCGCCCGAGGTCGTCGGGGCCGGGCCGTCGGGTGGCCCCGGTGCGGGCCCGGGCGCCCTCGTCAACGTCAACACCGCCACGGCGGAGCAGCTCGAGACGCTCCCGGGGGTCGGGCCGGCGACCGCGGCGGCGATCATCGCCCACCGCGACGCCAACGGCCCGTTCGCGTCGCCCGACGAGCTGATCGACGTGCGCGGCATCGGCGAAGCCAAGCTCGAGCAGCTCCGCGACCTGGTCGCGGTCTGACGCGTTGCCAGCGCAGAGATTGCAGCTCAGGCCGACGATGTTCGGTCCGAGGACCGGCGGGGGG
>DASQUY010000051.1:0-5728 GCA_035641055.1 Acidimicrobiales bacterium
GTGTGGGTGGTGAAGATCGAGCCGGCGCGGACCGCCTCGATGGCCTCTGCGTAGGACAGCCCCTCCCCGGTGACGAGCTGGCGGATGCGCTCGAGGCCCAGGAACCCGGCGTGGCCCTCGTTCGTGTGGAACACCTGCGCCTCGACGCCCACCGCCTGCAGGGCGCGCACGCCGCCGATGCCGAGCAGGACCTCCTGGCGCAGCCGGTGCTCCACGTCGCCGCCGTACAGGCGGTCGGTGACGGCGCGGACGTCGTCGGGGTTGTCGTCGACGTCGGCGTCGAGGAAGTACAGGGACACCCGCCCGACGTCGGCCTTCCACACCTGCGCCACCAGCGGCACGCCGGCCAGGTCGACGCTGACGCGGACGTCGTCGCAGGCCCGAAGCGCCATCACGTGGGGGTCGAGCAGCGGGTACCGCTCCTGCTGCCAGCCGTCGGCGTCCAGGCTCTGCCGGAAGTACCCGTGCCGGTAGAGCAGGCCCACGCCGACCAGCGGGACGCCCCGGTCGCTGGCGGACTTGAGGTGGTCGCCGGCCAGCAAGCCCAGTCCGCCCGAATACTGGGGAACCGCCTCGGTAAGCCCGAACTCGGGCGAGAAGTAGGCGGCCAGGCGGAGCGGGCTCTCGCCGCCCTCGGTGCGGGTCTGGAACCAGCGCTCGCCGTCGAGGTAGCGCTGCAGCTCGTCGCGCACCTCGCCGAGGAACCGCTTGAACCCGGCGTCGTGCGCGAGGGCGTCGAGCCGCTCGCGATCGACCAGGCCCAGCATCCGCACCGGGTCGTGCACGCTGGCGTCCCACAGGTGGGTGTCGACCCAGCGGAACAGGTCGCGGGTCTGGTCGTCCCACGACCACCGCACGTTGAACGCCAGGTCCTCGAGCGCCGACAGCTCCGGGGGGAGCGACGGGCGGACCGTGAAGCTGCGCAAAGCCTTCATCGCCGCGCACGGTAGCGAGATCTGGCGAGCCGGCGCGCCACCGGCCCGTGGCAGGGCGGCTCAGCGAAACACGACCGTCCGATTGCCGTTGAGCAGGACGCGGTGCTCGGCGTGCCACCTCACCGCGCGGGCGAGCACCTGGCATTCGATGTCGTGTCCCACGCCCGCCAGCTGCTCGGGGCTGAGGCTGTGGTCGACGCGCTCGACGTCCTGGTCGATGATCGGCCCTTCGTCCAGCTCGGGGGTCACGTAGTGCGCCGTGGCGCCGATGAGCTTGACGCCGCGGGCGTAGGCCTGGTGGTAGGGGCGCGCCCCGCGGAAGCTCGGCAGGAACGAGTGGTGGATGTTGATGATCCGGCCCTCGAAGTCGTGGCAGAGCTCCTCGCTGAGCACCTGCATGTAGCGGGCGAGGACCAACAGCTCGGCGTCCTGGTCGGCGGCCACCCGGCGCAGCTGCTGCTCGGCATCGGATCTCGTCGCCGGCGTGACGGGGATGTGGTGGAACGGAACGTCGTAAGGGCCGACGAGCGGCTTGCAGTCGGGATGGTTGGACACGACGGCGACGATCTCGATCGGCAGCAGCCGGGCGTGCCACCGGAACAGCAGGTCGTTGAGGCAGTGCCCCAGCTTCGACACCAGGACGAGCACCCGCGTCCGGGCCCTTCCCGGGTGCAACGCCCAGGTCATGGTGAACTGCTCCGCGACCTCACCGAAGTCGTGGCCCAGCCGATCCGGCGAGAGGTCGCCTTCGAGCGTCTCGAACTCGACCCGCATGAAGAACCGCGCGGTGTCGGGGTCGCCGAACTGCTGGCTGGCCAGGATGTTGCCGCCGTGCGCGACCAGGAACCCGGCCACCGCGTGGACGATGCCCGGCCGGTCGGGGCACGACAGGGTGAGGACGTAGTGGCGCGTCATGGCAGTGCCGGATCACGCGGCAGGCGGCCCACGTGTCGATCGACACGGTAGGCGCACTCGGCGAGCACACCTTGCGCAGGGTGTCATTCCGTCGTGCCGCGGTCACCCAGGGCCAGCTTGCCGGCGTAGGCGAGCGTGGCCTCCGGGGTGAGGGGATGGAACGTCCCGGCGCGCACGTCGCGGTAGGCCCGCTCGAGCGGGGAGTGGCGGAAATAGGAGCGGCCGCCCAGCACGTCCATCGCCAGATCCACGACCTCGATGGCGGCCGTGACCGCCTCCCGCTTGGCCAGCATCACCGTGGCCAGGGCGGGGGCGTCGGCCCCGTAATCGTCCCCGAGCTCGTCGAGGGCGCCGAGCAGCGCCCACCAGGCGACCCGGAGCCTGGCGTCCATGAGCCCCACCTGGCGGTGGACACGCGCCAGGTCGGCAAGGACCCGCGGCCCCCGCCTCGTGGCGGCTGCCTCGACCACCGCCAGGTCTCGGGCCCCCGCGGCGATGCCCCAGTAGGTGGCCCCGACCACCGGGGCGAAGTGGATGGCCGCCGCCGTCAGCGGGGTGCCGAACTCCCCCCAGGGCCGTCGCCCGGCGACCTTGTCGGTCGACACGAAAACCTCGTCGAAGGTGAGGTCGTGGCTGGCCGTGCCGCGCATGCCGAGGGTGTCCCAGGTCTCCTCGAGCCGAACACCAGGGGCGGCCACGGGCACGGCGAAGTGCAGCACCTCGGCGCCGGGACCGGGCTCCCCCATCACGGCCGTGGTCGCCACGACCGTGGCCTCGGGTGACTGGCTGCAGAACGCCTTGCGCCCGCTCACCAGGAAGCCGTCCGTGCTGTTGCTTCGGGCCGGCACCGCCACGGCCGTAGGCCACAGCCAGTCCGACCCCCCGCTGGTGGCCATGAGCGCCGCCCGTGACACGGACCCGAGGTCAGAGGTTCCAGTGATCCGAGCCTGAGGTCAGTGGTTCCGGATCTGGAACCCGTTGCCTCGGGCCCGGGTGGATGGAACCCATGACCTCGGGCATGGGCCGCCTACCCTGGGTAGGTGCTCGGACGCATCTCGATCGACGCGATCCACCCGGCCACGCCGTCGGGGACGTTCCCGGCCAAGGCCGTCGTGGGCGAGCGGGTGACCGTGTCGGCCGACATCTTCCGCGACGGCCACGACCTGCTAGCGGCGCGCCTGCGGTGGCGGAGGGTGGGTCCGACCGGCCGGGGGCGGTGGCAGGCGGTGCCCCTGCGCGACGTCGGCAACGACCGCTGGGAGGCCAGCTTCGTGCCCGAGCAGATCGGCCGCCACGAGCTCGTGATCGAGGCCTGGCGCGACCGCTTCGCCACCTGGCGGCACGACATCGAGATCAAGGCGGGCGTCGGCGACGACATCGAGATCGAGCTGGAGGAGGGCGCCCGGATCCTGGAGGCGCTGGCTGCTGGCGTGGCCTCCCGCCACCGACCCCGGGTGCTCGACGCGGTGGCCGGGCTGCGGCGAGACGCCTGCAACGTCCACGTGCGGCTCAACGCCGGCCTCGACGACCGGGTCGCCGGGCTGGTCGCCGGCGTGCCCGATGCGGACGTGACGGAGAGTCCCCCCGCGCCGATCTGGGTCGACCGACCCCGGGCGCTGTTCGGCGCCTGGTACGAACTCTTCCCCCGCAGCGAGGGCGGCTTCGACGGGGCGACCAAGCGGCTGCGGGCCGTCGCCGACATGGGCTTCGACATCGTCTACCTCCCGCCCATCCACCCGATCGGCGTCACCGGGCGCAAGGGCCCCAACAACACGCTGTCCGCCCGGCCCGGCGACCCCGGCAGCCCCTGGGCCATCGGTGCGGCGGAGGGCGGCCACACGACCATCGCCCCCGAGCTGGGCACGCTGGAGGACTTCCGCCGGTTCTGCGGCGAGGCCCGCGACCTCGGGTTGGAGGTGGCGCTCGACTACGCCCTCCAGTGTTCGCCCGACCATCCCTGGGTCCGCGACCATCCCGAGTGGTTCTGGCGGCGCCCCGACGGGTCGATCCGCTACGCGGAGAACCCGCCCAAGAAGTACCAGGACATCTACCCCATCAACTTCTGGCCCGAGCGCGAGGCCGACCGCCAGGCGCTGTGGAAGGCGTGCCGGGACGTGCTGCGCTACTGGATCGACCAGGGCATCCGCATCTTCCGGGTGGACAACCCCCACACGAAGCCGCTGGCGTTCTGGGACTGGCTCATCCAGCGCGTCCGGCGCGACCACCCCGACGTGATCCTCCTGTCCGAGGCGTTCACGCGGCCGAAGGTGATGGCCAAGCTGGCCGAGGTGGGCTTCTCCCAGAGCTACACCTACTTCACGTGGCGCACCGAGCCGTGGGAGCTGCGGGACTACGTGAACGAGCTGGCCCACGGCCCGACGGCCGCGTACATGCGCCCCAACTTCTGGCCCAACACGCCCGACATCCTCTCGGGCCCGCTGCGCCACGGGCCGCCGGCGGCGTTCCGCCTGCGGCTCGTGCTGGCGGCGACCCTGGTGCCGAGCTACGGCATCTACAGCGGCTACGAGCTGTGCGAGAACGAGCCGGCCAGCGACACCAACGAGGAGTACCTCCACTCCGAGAAGTACGAGATCCGCCGGCGCAACTGGGGGCGGGCCGACTCGCTGGCGCCGTTCATCGCCACCGTCAACGACATCCGACGGCGGCACCCGGCGCTGCACTGGCTCCGCAACATCCGGTTCCACGGCTCGACCAACGACCGGCTGCTCGTGTGGTCGAAGGGGCACCGCGACGAGGGCGACCTCGTGCTGGTCGTCGTCAACATGGACCCGCACAACGCCCAGGAGACGATCCTCCAGCTCGAGCTCGGCGCCGTCGGCATGCCGTGGTCCGGGCCCTACTCGGCGACCGACGAGCTGACGGGCGAGACCTACGCCTGGGACGGACCCCACCCCTACGTGCGGCTCGACCCGTGGGAGGGCCAGGCGGCCCACATCCTGACGCTCACGGCCCCCTGATTCGACAACTTGCGGTGGTTAGGGACGTCATAGCGCCTCTAACCACCGCAAGTTCGCTGTCGCTTATGCGGCGGCGCCGGCTGCGCCGGTCACGGTGCTCGTGTCCATGGCGTGGTGAGGGTCGCGAGGGCTGCGCTGCGTGCTCCCGGGAACACTAACAGTTCGCGTGCTCCCAGCGTCCAGAGTCAGACAGATCGCGCAGCATCCTCCTTGGAGACAACTCAACCTGCGGGGGATGTGCGGCGCGTGCTGACGGCGCATCCGCCGGGCCCCACGACCACCACAAGTTCGGCACACTTGACCGATGGCGCGCAGGGTCGACGTGGTCGTCGTGGGAGCGGGAGCCATGGGATCGGCGACCGCGTGGTGGCTGGCACGGAGAGGGCGATCGGTCGTGCTGGTCGAGCAGTTCGCACGGGGCCACGCCCGCGGCAGCAGCCACGGGGCGAGCCGCATCTTCCGCTACGCCTACACCGACCCCTCCTACGTGCGCATGGCCCAGGGCGCCCTGCCGCTGTGGCGGGAGTTGGAGGACGACGTCGGCCGCCCGCTGCTCGAGATCACCGGCGGGCTCGACCACGGCGAAGCCTCGCTCGTCGAGCCGGTCGGCGCCGCGCTCGCCGCCTGCGGTGTCGAACACGAACGGCTGACGCCGGGAGGGGCAGCGGAGCGCTGGCCGGGGATGCGCTTCGAGGGGGCGGTGATCCATTGCCCGGGAGCGGGACGTTGCCTGGCCGACGCCGCCGTGCTCGGGCTGCAACGGCGCGCGGCGGCGCTCGGTGCCGACGTGCGCTTCGACACGGGACCGGCGAGCGTCACGTGGACCGCCGACACCGCCACGGTGCGCGCCGGCGAGGACGAGTGGTCGGCGCCGGCGGCGGTGGTCACGGCGGGGGCCTG
>DASQUY010000052.1:0-2774 GCA_035641055.1 Acidimicrobiales bacterium
GGGGGCCACCGCCACGACGCGTTCTCGGCACAGGAATGGTCGTTCTGGCGGTTAGTGGGTGCTCGCGGAGGTCCCCGTGGATGTATCGCCGAGTCAGCGGCGTCGCGATGGGCGGGTCGCCCCAAGGAGAACGCAGGACGAAGGCGCATCCGTCGGTGCGGCGAGGACGAGGACGCCGCGAGCGGCGTCGCTGGCCGGCGAGACGCCACGATGACTTCCGCGAGGGCCCACTAAATCTGTACTCAGAACGCGTGTGGGTCGGCTTGTCCGAGCTCAGCGCAGGCAGCAATCCGCCCGCCGCTCGGCCAGCAGGCGGGCGAGCCGAGCGTCGCTGGCGACGTAGGCGGCGAGGGCGTCGGGCGACAGGTCGTGGATGCGGGCGCGGTCGACCTCCACCGGCGCCAGCCCCACGAGGCGGGCGATGGCCTTCAGCGAGCACGAGATGCCCAACACCGGGCCCACATCGGCCCGGTAGAGCTGGTAGGCGTCGACGTGGTGGTGGCCGTGCCAGCGGGCCCGGTAGGCGCCGCGATGGCCCGGCAGCGGCTCGCGGCGTGAGGGGATGCGCGGGTCGAGCGTGAGCCGTAGTCCCAGCGCCACACCGTGGTGGGCGGCGCGGTCGGCGAGGAACGGCAGGTCGAAGAAGGCGCCGTTCCAGGTGGCAAGCACACCCGGGGACAGCGCCGCCAGCCTGGCGTCGACGGCGGCGAGCATGGTGGCCTCGGGGCCGTCGAAGACCTCCTCGCCGTCCGGGCCCGAGAGCGCCACGGTCACGATGCCGCCCAACGCCGGGTCGAGCCCGTCGACCGAGGTGTCGGTCTCGATGTCGAGCCCGTAGACCGGCGGCCTCGGCGGCATGCCCCCTTCTTAACCCGAAAGTGCGACAGCAGATGGCCCATTGGCGCGAACTGCCGCAATCTCGCCGCGGGCGGCCTACAGGATCTGGCTGAGGAACAGCTTGGTCCGCTCCTCGGTCGGGTCCTGGAAGAAGTGGTCGGGCGTACCCACCTCGACGATCTGGCCGTCGGCCATGAACATCACCCGGTCGGCCACCTCCCGGGCGAAGCCCATCTCGTGGGACACGACGATCATCGTCATCCCCGAGCGCGCCAGCTCGCGCATCACGTCCAGCACCTCGGCGATCATCTCGGGGTCCAGCGCCGAGGTGGGCTCGTCGAACAGCATGATCTTGGGCTGCATGGCCAGCGCGCGGGCGATCGCCACCCGCTGCTGCTGGCCGCCGGAGAGCTGCGCGGGGTACTTGCCGGCCTGCTCGGGGATCTTGACCCGTTCGAGCATCTCGCCCGCCACCTGCTCGGCCTGAGCTCTGGGCCAGCGCCGCACCTTGCGGGGGCCGAGCGTGATGTTGTCGACGACGGTCAGGTGCGGGAACAGGTTGAACGACTGGAACACCATGCCCACTTCGCGGCGCACCTCGGCGACGTGACGGATGTCGTTGGTGAGCTCGATGCCGTCGACGACGATGCGCCCGCGGTCGTGCTCCTCCAGGCGGTTGATGCAGCGGAGCAGCGTGGACTTACCGCCGCCTGACGGGCCGATGACCACGACGACCTCTTGGCGCCCGACGGACATGTCGATGCCACACAGGGCCTGGAAGCGGCCGAACCACTTCTCCACGCCGACGCACTGGATGATCGCCTCGCCGGTGCCGCCGGCTTCGGTGGCCAGGGCGGCGAGGTCCTCCTGTACTGCCTGCTCGGTCTGCTGGCTCATCTCTCTCCCACTCCCAAGCGGCGCTCGAGACGCCGGCTCTCCCGCGCCATCGTGGCGCAGCCGGCCCAATAGATCAGGCCTGCGAAAGCCAGGGCGACGGGACGCAGGCCCTGGCCCCGGAACTCATCCTGCAGGGTGACGGCTCTCGTCACATCGACCAGCTCGAAGAATCCGATGATCGACAGCAACGACGTGTCCTTGAACAGGCTGATGAACTGGCCCACCATCGCCGGGATCACGGCCCGCAGCGCCTGGGGCAGCACCACCAGGCGCATGACCCCGACCGGCGACAGGCCGACGGCTTGCGCCGCCTCGATCTGGCCCCGCGGCACCGCCTGCAGCCCACCCCGCACGATCTCGGCGATGTACGCCGCCTCGAACACGGTGATGGCGATGACCGCGCGCACGAGGAAGCTGGGCGGCTCGACCGTGTTGGGGAACATGAAGCCGATCATGAAGTTGCCGAGGAACAGCAGCGTGACGAGCGGCACCGCCCGGAACGTCTCGATGTAAGCGGTGGAGGTGATGCGGAGCCCCGGCAGCGACGAGCGCCGGCCGAGCGCCAGCAGCAGACCTAGGGGAAACGCGAGCACGATGCCGGCGATCGTGGCCGCCACCGCCAGGTGCAGGCCGCCCCAGTCGTCCCAGCCGACGCCGCCGTCACCGGCGGTGATCACCTGGAGCCCGGCCAGGATCCCGGCGATGCCGACCAGCCACGCCCGGCGGCGCAGCCGCCAGGGCAGGCGGGCGCCCAGGGCGCCGCCGGCCAGCGCCACGGCTACGAGTCCGAGTGTCCCCAGCGTCGGGAGCACCGTGCGGCTGAAGCTGAGGATCACCGCCACGGCCAGCACCGCCGGCCAGAACCGGTGCAGTGCGGCCACCAGACGGCGGCCCCACCCGGCCTCGACGTCGGCGCTCCCCTCGGCGCCGGGTCCCGAGACCGGGCGGCGCATGCTCGCCGTCAACGCACCAGCCGCCACCGCGACCGTTGCCACGAGGATGTAGCCCGCCACCCAGAGCCGCCACAACTCATCGGCGGG
>DASQUY010000053.1:0-9134 GCA_035641055.1 Acidimicrobiales bacterium
GATCGAGGCCGCGGAGGCTCAGCCCACTTCCCAGAGCGCAGCGAGCGGCATGGCCAGGAGGCGGTGGCCGAAGGGGAGCGTCTGCGTTCCTGTATACAGCACGATGCCACAGAACCGCCCGGTGTGTATGAAACAGTGGACGCCCGCCCTATGGGACATCGGTCGTCATCTCATGAGACGCAGGCCGCTGCCCCCGGGTCTGGGCCCCACCATTCGTGCGCGCCGCTACGATCTCGCCGTGGCTCTCGTCGACACTTGGCGCTGGGACGAGGAGTCGTTCGTGCGTGCCTGGGAGGCAGGCGTCTTCCGTGATGAGCGCGTGGAGCTGGTGGAAGGCGAGGTGTGGCCAGTGTCGATCGGTCTCTGGCACGGGGCGGTCACCGGCAACATCGTGCGCCTTCTGCCCGATGACGAATGGCGAGTGACAACCGCGTCTCTGCCGGCGTCCGGGTCGATACCGGATCCGGACGTGTGGGTGCACCGGCGCGACGCCAGGCCGATCGCGCGGCTGGGTTCCACGGGGCGCCTCGCCCGCTGGAGCCCTTCCGATGTCGGCCTCGTTGTCGAGGTGGCCGATGCGTCGCTACCCGCTGACCTCGAGACCAAGGCCCGGGTGTACGGCCGCGCCGGGTACGCCACCTACTGGGTGGTCCATCGCCGGGGCATCGACGTGCTGACCGATCCCTACGAGGCCGGCTATCGGCAGCACGTGACCGTCGCGTCAGGCGAACAGGTCACGGTGCCCTACCTTGCGCCCCATGCCATAGCCGTCGACCTCATCCTCGACGCCGAGGACTGACTGTCTGCCCGCCACATCGTTGTGGCCGGCTACCGAAACTCGTAGCGGGGTTCCCGCTCCTCGGCGCGGGCCTGCCAGTGCTCTCGGTAGTCCTGCGAGCCGAGGACCATGGCCTGGCCCACCAGCTCGCGGGGCAGGGTCGAGCGCACGTGTGGTGTGGTCAGGGCCTGAACGTGCTCCCGGATCAGCCGCACCACCAGCGGCGGACGCGCGGCGATGCGCTCGGCCAGGTCGAAGACCAGCTCGTCGAGCTCGTCGTCGGGCACCACCTGCGACACCAGCCCGAGCGCCCGCGCCTCCTCGGCGCCGATCGGCCGGCCGGTGAGCGCCAGGTCGAGGGCCAGCGCCGCCCCGCCGATCTCGTACAGCTTGGCCACGCCCGCCGAGTCGGGGATGAGACCCTGCTCGACGCCGGACAACGCCAACCGGGCGCTCTCGCCGGCCACCCGCAGGTCGCACAGCAGCGCCCGCTCGAGCTGCAGACCGAGCACCCACCCCTTGAGGGCGCAGATGATCGGCACCGGGAAGTCGTAGAGCAGCCGCGTCTGCCACTGGTTGCGCTCGACGACCTCCAGGTCGGTGCTGCCGGGGTGGTCGCTCAGCTCGCCGAGGTCGCGCCCCGACGAGAACGAGGGACCGTTGCCCCGCCAGACCACCACCCGCACGTCACGGTCGGTGCGGAGCAGGTCGAGGTAGCGAAAGAACAGGGCGTCGGCGGCGTCGCCGACCACGTTGTGCGTGTCCGGCTGGTTGAGCGTGATGACGGCGACGCCGCCCTTCACCTCCAGCAAGACGGGATCGTCGTCCACCATACGAAGCTCCCTCCAGCAGCGGCCCGACGCCGGGGAGAGCGTCGGCCTGTGCCACCACGCTAGGTCCCAACCCGCGCGCTCGGCGAGAAAAATCTGGTGAACGTCAGGCAGCCGCGTCGGGCTCGACCGGGACCAGGGTCAGCGTGGCGTAGCCGCTGGTGAAGGCGCCGATGTCGTCGGTCGGCTCTTCGGCCGTTGACTCGCAGTCGGCCACAGCCAGCGGGTCACCGTCGGTGCCGGGCTCCACCTCGAGCAGGCCGCGTCCCTCGCCGGCGGTGCACGTGGGCACGTTGAGGTTCGGCACGGCGTCGAGGGACATCCCGCCCCCGGCGACGACGGCGCGGTTTTCCGCCAGCCAGTCGAGCGCCAGCTCGACGGCCGCCGCGTAGTCGGGCTCGGTGCCCTCGACGACGCCGGCACTCACGGCGAGGGCCGGCACCCCGGCACGCACGGCTGCCCGGGCGGCTCCCACCGTCCCGGACACGTCGACGATCGGACCGAGGTTCTGGCCCTCGTTGATCCCGGAGAGCACGAGGTCGGGCTGCAGCCCCAGGTCCTCCAGCGCCACCCGCACGGCGTCGGCCGGGAAACCCTCGACCGTCGTGACCTCGAAGCCGCTGGCCGTCGTGCCGGTTCCGGTGGCCACCGGACCCGGCGTGGTGTCGCCGCCGGTACCGGACTGCTGGCCCGCCGGCGCCACCACCGTGACCGTCACGCCCTCGACCTGCCGCACCGCCTCGACCAGGGCGTCGATGCCGGCGGCGTCGAAGCCGTCGTCGTTGGTGACGAGCACGTCCAGCGCCGCTTCGTCGGCGGCGGCCGTGGTGGTCGGCGCGGCCGTCGTGGTCGTGGTGGACGCGGTGGTGGTCGTCTCCCGGACGCCCGTCT
Organism: Acidimicrobiales bacterium; assembly: GCA_035641055.1. GTDB lineage: Bacteria > Actinomycetota > Acidimicrobiia > Acidimicrobiales > VFJN01 > DASQUK01. Next base: position 2,500 of record DASQUY010000053.1, read on the forward strand.
GGGGAATCGGCCCGTCGTCGTCCCCGCAGGCGGCCAGGATCAGTACGCCGACCAGCCCCACCGCAGCAAGGCGTCCGCGCGTCCTCGATCGCAAACACATCGGCGGATCATGGCCGATGGTCGGCCCCGCAGGCGAAATCAAGAGGGATATGGCGGGTCGGACGGCGCGCGACGCTCGATCGGGAGCGACCGTACACGCACGCGATCGGCCTCGACCACCACGATGCAGCCCTTGTGGATCTCGGCGTCGAGGGGCGCGACGTTGGCGACGAGAAGCGAGACCAGCGCCGCGACCTGGCGGCCGGTGTCCCGTCGTACTAGCACGACGGACGGCAGCTCGGCACCGGTGAGCGCAAGCATCGTCACGAAGTCGGTGTCGGCGGTGACGACCGCCCGATCCTCGACGAGCGCCCTCGCGAGGATCGTCTCATCGTCCGCCTCGCCCATGCCGAGGTCGAACACGTGAGTGACATCGTGACCAGCCTGCGTCAGCAGAGTGACGAGCCGCGGCGACAGGGTTGGCGTCGACGAGCAGCTTCACGCGGGGCGCTGCAACGGGAGCCCGCGTTCCATCACCGCGGCCGCGGCGAAGTGGAGCGCTTCGCTGATGTCCTCACGCTCCAAGTACGGCAGGTCCTCGAGGATCTCCTCCGGGGTCATGCCGTCGGCCACCATGGCAACAACGGTGGCGACGGGGACGCGCAAGCCCCGGATGCAAGGCTCACCGCCCATCTTTCCCGGCTCGATGGTGATCCGCTCAAACTGCATCGCGACAACCGTACCGCCAGTAGGCGTACCCCGTCTCCGGTCGGCCGCCGGTTTCGCCGGGTCGAGCTCAGGACCCCACCGCCGCCCGCAGCGACTCGCGCAACGACGACGTGGTGGCGAGCACCGCCGACGGCTCGTAGCCGCAGTGGGCCATGCAGTTCCGGCAGCGGGGATCGCGCCCCCGCCCGTACCGCTCCCACTCGGTGGTCTCGACCAGCTCTCGATACGACGACGCGTAGCCGTCGCCCATGAGGTAGCAGGGACGCTGCCAGCCGAACACCGAGTAGCTGGGGATGCCCCAGGCGGTGCAGGGGAAGTCGACCTTGCCCTCGAGGAAGTCGAGGAACAGCGGCGTGTGGTTGAGGCGCCACCGGCGGCGCTTCCCGTCGGCGAAGGCGTCGCGGAACAGCTTCTGGGTCTGGCGGACGCCGAGGAAGTGAAGCTGGTCGGGCGCCTTCTCGTAGGCGTAGCCGGGCGAGAGCATCATCGAGTCGACCTGGAGGTCGTCGTTGAGGTAGTCGAGCACCTCGCGGACCGTCTCGGGCGAGTCGGTGGAGAAGAAGGTCGTGTTTGTCGTGACCCGGAAGCCCTGCGCCTTGGCCTCCCGGACGGCCGCCACCGCCTCGTCGAATACGCCCTCCCGGCACACCGACTCGTCGTGGCGCTCGCGCAGGCCGTCGATGTGCACGGTCCAGGCGAAGTACGGCGACGGCCGGAACCGGTCGAGCTTGCGCCGCATGAGCACCGCGTTGGTGCACAGGTAGACGAAGCGCTTGCGGTCGGTCAGCGCCTCGACCATCTCCACGATGTCCGGGTGGATCAGCGGCTCGCCGCCGGCGATCGACACGATCGGCGCCCCGCACTCCTCGACGGCGGCGACGGCGTCCTCCACCGAGACCCGTTGGCGCAGCACCTCGGTGGGATGCTGGATCTTGCCGCAGCCGGCGCAGGCCAGGTTGCAGGCGAACAGCGGCTCCAGCTCGAGCACCAGCGGGAACTTCTCGCGGCGGGCGAGCTTTTGGCGGAGCAGGTACGCGCCCACCCGCATGCTCTGTCGGAAGGGGACCATGGGTCAGCGACCTCCTGGGGGTCGGATCATCGGACGGCCTCGGGCAGCGAGAACCGCACCGTCTCTGTCGTCACCGTCCGGGTGTGGACCTCGACGGGACCCAGCTCGCCGAGCGCGGCGACCACCCGGTCCACGATCCAGCTCGGGGCCGAGGCGCCGGCCGTCACGCCGACGGTGGTGGCGCCGTGCAGCCAGGCGAGGTCGATCTCCCGCTCGTCGTCCACGAGGTGCGCCGGGCACCCGGCCCGCTCCGCCACCTCCACGAGCCGCTGGCTGTTCGAGGAGTTCTGCGAGCCGACCACCAGCAGCAGGTCGCACTCGCCGGCGATCGCCCGGACCGCGTCCTGGCGGTTCTGGGTGGCATAGCAGATGTCGTCGGCGGCCGGCCCGACCAGGGCCGGGAACCGGTCGCGGAGCACGTCGACCACCTCGGCGACGTCGTCCAGCGCCAGCGTGGTCTGGGTCACGTAGGCGACCCGGTCGGGATCGTCGACCTCGACGGCGGCCGCCTCGGCCGGGGACGACACGAGACGGATGCCGGGGGCCTCGCCCATGGTCCCCTCGACCTCGTCGTGGCCGCCGTGGCCGACGAGGACCACGTTGTAGCCCCGCTCGGCGAAGCGCCGCACCTCGCGGTGCACCTTGGTGACGAGCGGGCAGGTGGCGTCGATGACGTCCTGGCGACGCTCGGCCGCCGCCTCCTCGACCGCCGGGGACACGCCGTGGGCCGAGAAGACCAGCCGGGCGCCCTCCGGGGCCTGGTCCACCTCGTCGACGAACACCGCTCCCTGCGACTCGAGGTCGGCGACGACGTGGCGGTTGTGGATGATCTGGCGGCGCACGTAGACCGGCGGCCCGAAGTGGGCGAGCGCCCGCTCGACGACCTCGATCGCCCGGTCCACGCCGGCGCAGAACGAGCGGGGCTCCGGCAGCAGCACGGTCCGGGGCCCGGCCGCCGCGTCCCACTGCTCGAGCACGTCATCAACCGAACTTGCGGTGGTTAAGGGGGTGATAGCCCCTCTAACCACCGCAAGTTCGGTGGGGGCGGCCGGCACCTCGTGGATCCGGAGGCCTGCCCGGGCCAGGGCCCCAGCGAGCAGCGGGGCCGCCGGGAACGGTCGGGCCCCCGACGGCCCGTGCACCTCCGCGGCGACCACGACGTCGCCCGGGCGCTGCTCGTCCCCCCGGGGCTCGCACCACCTCCACGCGGGACGGCCAGTCACGTGGCCACCCTCCGGCAGTAGCGGCCGAGGGCCGTGAGCGGGAACGTGTGCCGGTACAGGTGGTAGTGGATGTAGAAGTCGCCGGGGAACCCCGTGCCGGTGAAGTGGTCCTCGTCCCAGGTGCCGTCGGGGCGCTGGGTGTCGACCAGGTAGGCCACGCCGCGGCGGACGGCATCGTCGGTATGGCGGCCGGCGGCGAGCAGGGCCAGCAGCGCCCACGCCGTCTGGGAGGCCGTCGAGGTGCCCCGCCCGACCACCTGCGGATCGTCGTAGGAGCGCATGTCCTCGCCCCAGCCCCCGTCGGAGTTCTGGTGGCGCTCCAGCCAGCGCACCGCCTGGACGATGCTCGGATCGTCGGGGGCGGCGCCCGCGGCCACGAGCGCCGGCACCACCGCGCCGGTGCCGTAGACGTGGTTGGCGCCCCAGCGGCCGAACCACGACCCGTCGCGCTCCTGCTCGGCGCGCAGCCAGGCGACCGCCCGCCGCAGCCGGTCGGGATCGGCGCCCGGCTCGTGGGCCAGCATCTCGACGGCGTGTGCCGTCACGTCGGCGGAGGGGGGATCGGTGACCTCGCCGAAGTCGCAGAACGGCAGCGCCGCGCACAGGCTGCTCGTGTTGTCGGCGTCAAACGCCCCCCAGCCGCCGTCGCCGCTCTGCATGCCCTCCAACCAGCGCACGGCCCGCCAGATGGCCCCGTCGCGCCGACGGCGGTCCGGCGTGGCCGTCCGCCGGAGCGCCAGCACCACTTCGGCCGTGTCGTCGACGTCGGGGTAGTTGACGTTGGCGAACTCGAACGCCCACCCGCCGGGGGCGAGGCCGGGTCGCCGCACGGCCCAGTCGCCGGCGACCGTGACCTCCTGGTCCAGCAGCCACCGCCCGGCGTCGGCCAGGGCGGGGTGGTCGGCGGGAACGCCGGAGTCCGCCAGGGCCACCACCGCCAGCGCCGTGTCCCACACGGGCGACTGGCACGCCTCCAGGCGGCGGCCCCGCTCGTCGTGGATCGTGAAGCGGTCGAGGCCGGCCAGCCCGGCCGCCATGGCCGGATGGTCGAGCGGGTACCCCAGCACGTGCAGAGCGAGCAGCGAGTACACCCACGGCGGCTGGATGCCGCCCCACGAGCCGTCGGCCTCCTGGCGGCGCAGGATCCACTGCTCGGCGAGGCGCAGCGCCGGCCGGCGCAGGAGCACCTTGGGCGGCGCCCAGCGGGGCAGGCGCTCGTAGCTCGTCAGCACCCGGTCCAGCCGTGCGAACCACCGCTCCCTTCGCCCCGCCCCACCCGAGCCCGAACCACCCGAACTTGCGGTGGTTAGGGGTGTCATGGCCCCCCTATCCACCGCAAGTTCGTCGAGGGTGAAGGGCAGCGGGCGGACCAGGCGGTGGGCGGCGACGACCGTGAGCGGCACGATCGTCTGCCGGGCCCAGCAGGCGAAGTCGTACACGTTGAGCGGCACCCGGGGCGGCAGCAGGATCACCTCGGGCGGCAGCGCCGGCAGGTCGTCCCACGACCACTGGGCGACCAGCGCCAGCCAGATGCGGGTGAAGACCCGGGTCGCGATGATGCCGCCCTGCTCGAGGACGAAGTCCCGTGCCTGCCGGAGGTGGGGGGCGTCGGGGGCGTCGCCGGCCAGGCGGAGCGCCACGTAGGCCTCGACGGTGGTGGACAGGTCGCCGGGGGCGCCGTGGAACGTGGCCCAGGTGCCGTCGTCCCGCTGCTGCGAGCGGATCCAGCGGGCAGCGGCCTCCGCCGTCGGCGGGTCGAGGATGCCGAGGACGTGCCGCAGCAGCAGGTCCTCGGCATCCATCGTGACGTTGGTCTCGAGCTCGCCCTTCCACCACCCCTCGGGCGACTGGAGGCCGAGCAGGTGATCCCGTGCCCGCGCCAGGGCGTGGGCCGCGGCGTCCTCGGACTCCTCGGGGCCGGTGACGGTCAGGTCGACCGCGGGGGCATCGAGGCGGCTGGCGACGGTGGACATCAGAACTCCCTCTCGACGACGAAGCGGGCGAGGTCGGTCAGCTCGGCGCAGGCGGCGGGCACGAGCTCCGGCAGCTCCAGCGCACGGCACGCCGCGTCGAGGTGGCGGCGCGCGAGCGCCTCGGTGGCGCACCGGCCACCGCCAGCCTCCACCAGCTCGCTGCCCCGGGCCACGGCACCGGCGTCCAGCGGACCGTTGGCCAGCAGGGCCCGCAGCTCGCCGGCCGCCGGCTCCGGGGACGCCAACGCGTGCACCACCGGCAGCGACTTCTTGCGGGTGGCGAGGTCGCTGCCCCGGGGCTTGCCGGTCCGTTCGGGATCACCCCAGATGCCGAGCAGGTCGTCCACGGCCTGGAACGCCACGCCGAGGTGGGCTCCGTAGCTGCCCAGCGCCTCGATCATGGCGGGGGGCGCCCCGGCGAGCCGCGCTCCGATGGCCGACGCGCACGCCAGCAGCGCCCCCGTCTTGCCCGCCACCATGCCCAGGCACTCCTCCGCGGTCACATGGGCCCGGCCCTCGAAGGCCATGTCCTCGGCCTGGCCGGCGATCATCGCCGCCACGGCATCCGTGAGCGCGGCGTTGGCGTCGGCGGCGCCGGGCGAGCCGGAGCGCTGCAGCGTCTGGTGGGCGAGTGCCACCAGGGCGTCGCCCACGATGACGGCCGGGCCGATCCCGTACAGCGCCCACACCGTGGGCCGGTGGCGGCGCTCGCGGTCGCCGTCGATCACGTCGTCGTGCAGCAGCGAGAAGTTGTGGACCAGCTCGACCGCCACGGCACCGGGGATGCCGGTGCCGGCGTCGGCGCCGGCGGCCTCGGCCGACAGCAGGGCGAGCGCTGGGCGGACCCCCTTCCCGCCGCCCCCGGACGTGGGTGCCCCGCGCTCGTCGCACCAACCCAGGTGGTAGGCGGCGACGGGGCGCAGCTCGGGGTTGAGCCCATCGATGGCGGCCACCATCGCCGGCTGGACCGCGTCTCGGGCCCGGGCGAGCACATCGGGAACGGCAATGGCGGTCACACCGCCACCCCCTCGGGAGCCCCGGTCGCCTGGGCGTCCGCCGGCAGGTGGCGGGTGCGGCCGGTAGCGACGAGCGCGTGTCGGGCGGCGGCCTGCCCGCTGCGCACCGCGCCCTCCATGGTCGCCGGCCACCCGGTGTCCGTCCAGGCGCCGGCCAGCACGAGGCCGGGCACCGAGGTCGCCGGGGAGACACGGGCGGCACGTGATCCGGGTGCCCCGCGGAACGTGGCAGCGGGCTCGCGGGAGACCATCACGTCGACGACCCGAGCGCCGCGGGCCCGCGGGAACAGCTCGGCGAGGTCGGCCAGGATGCGGGCCTTGACGTCGTCGGCGGAGGACCGCATCTCGGCATCGGCGGCGGACAGCGACACCGCCAGGTACTGGCCCCGCTCGAGCCCGGCGCCCGCGGTGCGATCGAACACGAACTGCACCCCCGTCCCGACCGCCGCAGCCATCTCGAGGTCGGTGACCGGGCGGTCGTAGACGACATGCACGTTGACGATGGGCGACACGCCCAGCCGGTCGCCCACTCCGGCCGGCGCCGGCACGCCGGCGACGTCGGCGACCGCGGTGTGGGGGACGGCGA
>DASQUY010000054.1:0-15864 GCA_035641055.1 Acidimicrobiales bacterium
ACGGGCGCGACCTCCCGCACCTTCGGTTCTTCAGGCGGCGGTGCCGCGGGGCCCGGCGGCGCCAGGTGGCGGCGGCCGGCCAGGAACGCCAGGCCATAGGCCACGGCCACCACGGTCAGCAGGTTGCGGTAGCCGGTGATGAGCGCGGCGTACTCCAGCAGGCCGCCCACCATGGCGCCGACAAGATTCGCGCCGAACGCCACCGTGGAGTGCGACGTGTCCTTGAACCGCTGCGTGAAGACCAGGTTGGCGGTGAAGATGGGGAAGAAGGCCAGCGTCGTGGCGGCGAAGAAGCGGGGCACCACGTCGAGGTCGAGCAGCCGATCGGGTGGGATCACCCAGGCGAGCGCCAGCGCCGCCAGCAGGACCCCGTAGAGCCGGGCCGGGCGCCGGAAGCTCACCCGCCGGGACACGGCCACCGCCACGAGGATGCTCCCGAGCACGCCGAGGAAGACGAGGGCGTTGACCAGCCAGGTGGTGCCGAACAGCAGGGCGAACTGCACCACGCTCTTGGTCTCGAGCAGCATGAACGCCACGCCCATGAAGAACAGGTCGGCGTAGCCGGCGACCTCGCGCACGGCCCCGGCCTTGTCCCGCCGGCCCACCAGCGTGATGCCGGCCACGGCCCCCAGGGACAGCGCCAGCATCAGCAGGCCGCTACCCACGTACAGGGTCGGCAGCGAGCGGCTCTCCAGGTACGGGAACGGGTGATCGTCGGACACCGGCTCGGGCGCGCCCGGCGGGGACGCCCATACCTCCTCGGCGGGGCAGTCCAACGAGGCGGCATCGTCGGAGGCGACGAGCACCGCCAGGTTGTTGCCCATCCGGCTGACGCACGGCGGCTGCTGGAACACGCCGGCCAGCGTCTCGGCGTAGCGCTCGACCAGCCAGTCCTGGCGGAACCAGTTGTACATGGCGAACACCCCACCGGGCGCCAGGTGCTCGCGGGCCGACTCCACCGCCTCCGTGGTGAACAGGTAGCTCTCGAGCCGCACCGACGACTGGCCCTGCACCAGCGTCAACGAGTCGGGCAGCGCCAACAGGATCCGGTCCCAGCGCTCCTCGGACCGCTCCAGGTAGGCCCGGCCGTCGTCGACGTGGGTGTCGACGCGGGAGTCCGCATAGGGGTCCTCCGGATGGTTGTGCTCGGCGATCTCCATGAGGCGCCGGTCGATCTCCACGGCATCGACGTGGTCGGCGCCCCGCCGCAGGGCGGCCTCCACGTCGTTGCCCGACCCGGCCCCGATGACCAGGACGTCGCCGCCGCCCGAATCGGCGACGCGGTCGTACACCTGCTCGTAGAGCGGGCTGCCGCCGGTGGGGAACTGGTGCCAGTGCGGCGTCTGATTGACGAAGACGCTCTTGCCGCCGTCGGGGTTGTCCAGCGAGGTGATGCGGTAGTACGGCGACCAGATGATCTCCTTGTTGCTGGCGCCCTCGACGAAGCCGGCCTCCTGGTCGCTCACGGTAGTGTCGCGGGCCTCCGCCACGAACGGCACCAGGAGCAGGGCGATGCCGGCCCCGGTCAGCGCCAGCCGGGCGACGTGCCGCAGCGGCAGCGTGGCCAGGAACACGGCGGCGATGATCAGCCCCCAGACGATCGGCTGCGCTCCGAGGAACGCCAGCAGGGTGAAGCCCGCGATGCCGAGCACGCTGCCGACGAGGTCCCACTTGTAGGCGTCGAGGGGACGGAAGAGTGCGAAGGTGCGGGCCACCCCGTCGCCGATGCACGCCATGGCGGCGGCGACGGCGACGAACAGCAGCGCCAACACGACCTCGCGCGGCAGGGCGCTGGACGGGGTGATCGACTGGAAGAAGACGACGTCGCGCATCGTCACGTCCAGCGGCACGTCGAAGACGTAGACGTAGGCGACCAGCGCTCCGAGAAGCAGCGGGGCCAGCGGATAGATCGACCGGCTCGAACGCCCGGCCCACAGGAAGCCGACACCGAAGCCCAGGAAGCTGCCCAGCAGCACGAAGTTCGAGAAGTACGAGAGATAGAAGATGTGGGCGCCGAGCCAGCGGATCAGCGCCAGCTCGGCGAACAGCATGAGGAAGCTGAGCGTCACGAGCCGAGCGCGCGGCGCCAGCACGCCGCCGCCGGTCATTTACTTCTCCCAGCGACCACCGGCATGGTCGGCCAACGTACACGCCACTGCCGCCCGGAGCCGCCAAGGCCGCCGGCTGGATCCTCGCCTCCGCTAACCTGACCCGCCGCATGCCGGGACGATCAGGGGGTGGCCTCACCGATGCGACCCCGATGCGCTCACCGCGCATCGGGGTCCTGGTCGTGGCCTACAACGCCGCCGCCACGCTGGCGCGTGTGCTCGACCGGATCCCGGCGGACTTCCGGCAGCGCATCGCGGGGATCCTCGTCAGCGACGACAACAGCGCCGATGCGACCTACCTCGTCGGGCTCGGCTACCAGCGGTTCGACCCGAGCCTGCCCCTCGAGGTCGTCCGCAATCCCCGCAACCTCGGCTACGGCGGCAACCAGAAGGTCGGCTACCGGTGGGCCATCGAGCGGGGCATGGACATCATCGTCATGCTGCACGGGGACGGGCAGTACGCCCCCGAGAGGCTCCCCGACGTCGTGGCCCCCCTCGAGCGCGGCGAGGCCGACGCGGTGTTCGGGTCCCGCATGCTCGAGCAGGGCGCCGCCCGCCGCGGCGGGATGCCGCTGTACAAGCTCCTCGGGAACCGGGCTCTCACCAGGCTCGAGAATCGCATGGTGGGCACGAGTCTGTCGGAATGGCACTCGGGCTACCGCGCCTACTCGGTGGCGGCCCTGCGCGAGCTGCCGTTCGAACGCAACGACGACGACTTCAACTTCGACACCCAGATCATCATCCAGCTGGCCGAGGCGCGGATGCGGATCGTCGAGGTGCCGATCCCGACCTTCTACGGCGACGAGATCTGCTACGTGAACGGGTTGCGGTACGCCCGGCTGATCACCCGGGACGTCCTCCGGTACCGCGCCCACAAGATGGGGTTCGGGACCGGCGAGCTCGCCTTCGCCAGCGAGGGCTACGAGGTGAAGGGCTCGCCGTCGAGCTCCCACCGGCGCATCCTGCGCTGGCTCACGGGACGGCCGCCGGCGCGGGTGCTCGACCTGGGTTGCGGGGACGGCCACATGGCGAGCGAGCTCAGGGCTGCGGGCCACCACGTCGTGGGCGTCGACGCCACCGCCGAGCCCGGCGTCAAGGACAGGGTGGACCGGTTCGTCCAAGCCGACCTCGACCTCGGGCTGCCGCCCGAGGTGTCCGGACCGTTCGACGTGGTGGTCTGCGCCGACGTGCTGGAGCACCTCCGGCGGCCCGAGCTCGTCCTCGAGGAGCTCCGCGCGTTGCTGGCGCCCTCGGGCGCCGTGGTGGTCTCGGTACCCAACTTCGCCCACTGGTACCCGCGGCTGCGTGTCCTCGCCGGGCGGTTCGGCTACGACCGTCGCGGCATCCTCGACCACACGCATCTGCGCTTCTACACGCGCCGGAGCTTCGAGCGCCTGGTGGGCGAGCAAGGCTGGACCATCACGCGCCGGGACTACACGGGGCTCCCGCTCGAGGTCGCCGAGCGCGGCGAGCCCCCTCGGGCCGGCCGGACGGGCGACGGTGCCCTCCACCGCTGGGCGCGTCGGGCCGATGCCGCGGCCGTCCGCGCCCGCCCGACGCTGTTCGCCTACCAGCTCATGTACGAGCTCGTGCCGGCCGCCGGTCAGCGGACGCCGGTCGCGTCCTGGCAGAGCAAGCGGTCGTAGGGCACCAGCTCCGCCTCCCCCGGGTAGCGGTCGGCCACGCCGGGGACGGTGAGCCCGCTCGGGAGCGCCCCGACCGTCGGCTCGGCGCCCGCGTCTCTGGTGGGGACGTGGTGCAGCACGGTGCTCCCCACACGGATCTGGCTGTCGTCCGTGCGGGGATCCACCGACAGGCGCACGGTCACCCGGCCGTCGAGGGCAGCAGGGGTGCCCTCGACCCAGCGGTCGGACACGGCGCTGTACGTGTCCACACGCACGTCCCCGTCGGGTCGCCGGTCGAGCGCCACCACGGACGCCGTGGCGCCGCCCCCGAAGCTGACCAGCGGCGCCCGCTCGCCCGGCGGAAGGTCGTCGAGCACATCGACGTCGACGGCGATGTCGTACACGCCGGCGCCCGGCCCACGATCGACCCCCCGCCACGTCTCGCCGACGCGCACGTAGAAGCCGAGGCAGTCGCCCACCACCGCCAGCGTGCCGTCGTCGGCCTCCGGGAGCCGGCCCGCCCCCGAGGCCACGGTGACGACCGGTGCCCGGCCACCCGGCAGATCGGCACGCCAGCCGAAGAGCTGCGCTCGCCCTTCCTCCGTCACGAACTTGCCGCGCTCGCGCTGATGCTGGATGGCCAGGGCAACGTTGGCCCATGTGCCCACGAGGACGACTACCGCGAGGGCGGCCGCGGCCGTGCGCCGCCAGGCGCGGCGGGCCGACGGCGCCGCTCCCAGCAGCGCGTGGAAGCCGACCAGGGCGGGCATCAACACGAGCGGCAGGAGGTCCGCGAGGTAGCGGTGGGCGATGTAGCCGATGGTGATGGCACCGCCCGCCCCGACCCCGGTGCCGACCCACAGGAAGAGGAGCCCGATGCCCGGCCCGTCCCGTCGTCGCGCCGCGCCCAGGAGCCAGGCGGCCCCGGGGATCGCCAGGATGACCAGCGCGGGCATTGTCACGGGCACGCTGGACGCCCACTCGAGGTCGTCGAAGGTGACGTCACCGACGACGCTCGGTCCGGCCGCCGTGTAGTCGACCCATGGGAACGAGGCGCGCAGGTCGAACGCGTCCGGCCGGGCGTATTGCAGCAGCGTCGTCGGCACGAACTGCGGCCCGAACCAGTTTCCGCCGTTGGCCTCGAGGAACGCCTGGCGGTCGTCGAAGGTCGCCGAGGCGACCTGCCGGTCGATGGGCGGGCCGAGGGGATCGCCGAACCGGGCAAGGTTGGGGATGACGCCGACGATCACCAGCAGGGTCGACACCAGCAGCAACGCGGCCGGCCGGACTCCGGAGATCGCGTCGGCCCAACCCCCGGCGCGCCGCCACCGACGCACCACGCCGGCGGCGACGGCCACCGCCGCCAGGCCGGCGATGATCCCCAGGCCGAGGGTCTGCCGGCTTGACACGGCCAGCGCCCCGAGCAGGCCGACGGTGGCCAGCCCGCGGGGGGTCGGGCGTCGCATCCACCGCGCCGCGGCGTCGAGCGTGGCCACCGTGAAGGCGAGTCCCCACAGGATCGCCTCGTGGTAGACGACGGCCGCCGAGGCCAGCCACAGCGGGGGGCCGGCCAGGACGGCCACCGCCAGCCCGCCGGTCGCCACGAGCTCGCCGCGCGTCACCTCGGCCCCGCCGCGCACGATGTCTCGTACCGTCAGGCTCAGCCGGGCCACGGCGACCGCGAGCACCACCATCGCCAGTGCCATCGACAGGGTCGTGAGCCGCCCGTCGAAGCGATCCGTCGCCGCCAGCAGGGGCATGCGCAGGAGGGCCGGCCAGGGGCCGAAGTAGATGTGGGTCTCGCCGCCGACGACGAACCCCTCGAACGCCACCACGTCGCGCGGCACGTCCCAGCGCCCGTCCAGGAAGGACCGGGCCTGGGCGTCGAAGAAGTCGTCGAAGAACAGGCGCCGTAGCGGCGACCAGGTCCCGGCCATGAGCAGCCACCCGAAGGCGACGAGGACCGGTGCGGCAGCGACGCCCCAGGTCATCGCCAGGCGGCGCCGACCATCCGTGGCGGGCGGAACCAGCCCCGCCCGCGCTGTCGCGGGGCCCCCGACCAACGGAGCGGACGCCGTCGCCGTGGCGCTCATCACCAGCTCAGGGGTCGGGTGGGGTCCGGGCCGGCAGCGCCGCACCGACTGCGGACCGGTGGCGACGGCCGAACAACCGGTCCCGCAGGCCCCACCAGGTCACGAGTTTGGCGGCCTCGCCGATGATGTGCTTGGACATCTTGGAGATACCCCGCACCCGGTCGTTGAAGGTGATCGGCACCTCGACGATCTCGGCACCGAGCCGGTGAGCCCAGTACGCCAGCTCCACCTGGAAGCCGTAGCCCGTGGCCTTGGTCGAATGCGACTGCACGACGCGCAGCACGTCCGCCCGGTAGGCCCGGAACCCGGCCGTGGCGTCCCGCACGGGTAGCCCCAGGACGCTGGAGGCGTAGAGGTTCGCCCCGCGGGACAGGAACCGCCGAAACCGGGGCCAGTTGGGGATGTTGCCGCCGGCCACGTAGCGCGAGCCGATCACCACGTCGGCCCCGGCGTCGAGCCGGCCCAGCAGCTCGGGGAGCATCGCGGGGTCGTGGGAGAAGTCGGCGTCCATCTGCACCACCGCGTCGTAGCCCTGGTCGAAGGCGTGGGCGAAGCCCGCCCGGTAGGCCACGCCCAGGCCGCCCTTGTCGGGCTTCACGAGCACCTCGATGTGGTCGAGCTCGGCGGCGGCGGCCTTGGCTGCCTCGGCGGTGCCGTCGGGGCTGTTGTCGTCGACGACCAGGATGTCCGCCGCCGGGACGCACTCGCGCACCCGGGCGAGGAGGTCGGCGACGTTCTCCACCTCGAGGTAGGTCGGGATGATGATGAGCGTTCTCATGGTGGCTGCCTCGTGCGGTGCCCGCGCGGTCCAGGGGCGGCGGGCACGTTACCCCCTGGCGCGGGCGCACCTCTCGTATAGCTCGTAGAGGCCCCGGCCCGCCGGGCCCTCGCCGTAGCTGCCGACGAGGCAGAAGTCCTCGGCGATCACCTCGTTGGGCTCGTTCGCGCCGAAGACCCGGGAATCGTTGGGCTCGTCCCAGTCGTCCTTGATCGTCGACAGGATCACCACGTCCGCCGCCCGCAGCTCGTTCGCCAGGCCCGAGTCGGGCGCGTTGGCGATGCCCGGGTCCATCTCGATGTAGCGCGTCGCCGGGTCGAGCTCGGGGAGGAGGTAGTAGAGGAACGCCTCGCTGTGGGGCGTCTTGCGCAGGTCCCCAGTGCCGACGAGCAGCGAGTCGCCGGGCTCGGCGATGCGCTCCACGTCCGGGAGCAAGGCATCAACTGCGGCCACGGCGTCGAGCCGGCCGTAGTGGAAGGTCCGATCGCCGCGGCGGATCGTGCCCGCCTCCCGCTCCCACTGCCCGAAGCTGCGGGCGACGTAGTCCCCGTAGAGCCCCCAGACGAAGGTCGGTGCCAGGGCCACGGTGGCCACGGCGGGAACCACGGCCGCCAGCGCCGCCCGCGGCACCGACCTCACGCGGGGCCGCCACGTGCGGGTCAGCTCGACGACCGCGGCCGGCAGCAGCCCGAGGGGCACACAGCTCACCCAGGCCAGGTGCGTCGAGTCCGCCCGCTGGATCGCCTGGGGCAGCAGCCCCGCGCTGAACAGGGCCAGCACCAGAAGTCGACGCTCCCCCCGGCGCGCGGCGACGATGCCCGCCGCCAGCAGCAGCGCGTTGGCGGCCAGCAGCAGTCCGACCCAGAGGACGAGCTGGGCGGGCGTGGGCGGCGCCGGGAGCGGCCACGACGGCTCGACGAGGGCCGCCACACGCTGGAGGTAGCCGTCGAAGCTGCTCCAGGACGGTGGGAACGGCAGGCTGCGCCCGCCGCGCAGCTCGAACACCGGCTCGACGACGAGCCCGCGGAACACCGTGCCCGGTCCCGCCGTGGCGATGTGCACGAGGTACGGCGAGAGCCCCAGCGCCAGCGCCCCTAGTAACCGACGGCGACCGGCCGGGTCGATCGCCCGCCACAGGCCGAGCATCGCCAGGCCGAGGGCCAAGGCGAGGTCGGGCCGGTACAGGAGCGCCACGCCCGCCAGCAGGCCGGCGGCGACCCACCCCCGCCGTCGGCGACTGGTCTCGGGCGGCGCCTCGGCCGCGCCCAGGGCGCGATCGAGCGCCCACAGCGCCAGCGCCAGCCCGCCGATCCACGCCAGGGCGGTGAGTCCGCCCGCAGGCAGCAGGACCACGGCCGTCACCGTGGCCCCGGCGGCCGCCAGCCATCGACCCCACGGGCGCAGCAGGGCAAAGACTCCGGATACCACGCCCAGGAGCTGCAGGAGGCCGACGATCCGCTCGACCTCCAGGGTGGTGCCGAACAGCTTGAAGGCGCCCGCCAGCACCCAGAGGCTTCCGGGCCCGTAGAGGTGGAGGAAGTCGCGATTGGGGACCCAGCCCTCGAGGACCAGCTCCGGGAAGACGAGCATGAAGCCCTCCTCCATCGGGGGCCCCGGCACGCGCCACAGTTCGACGAGGGGCAGCGCGCAGGCGACGGCCACGAGACCGACGGGACCGACCCAGGGGAGGAGTCGGGACCGGCGCCGGCTCGGGGGTGTCGGCGCCCGCGACGAGTCGCCCCCCGCAGGCCGCTCGCTCGGTGGCTCTGTCGCCTCGGTCGTGGGCGTCGCCGTCGCGGCTCGCGCCCCCGGGTCATCCACGGGCTGGGCAGGTTAGTTGGCGGAGGCCGGACCTATACTCGCCCGCCATGTCGTCGGTGGGGGCACACCCCGTCGAGGCCCCGCTGGCGACCGGGTCGGCTGCCGACGACCACGTCGCTGAACCGCGCCGGTCGCCGCGGCGGGCGCCGGGCCGAGCGTGGAAGCGGGTGGGCGACGCGGCGCGGGCGGAACCGGCGCTGGTGGTGATCGTCGTCGTCGCCTTCGCCCTCCGCCTTGGCTGGGTGCTTGCCGTTCGGACCGGCCCACCGGCCGACTTCGGTGTCCCGGGCGACCAGTACAGCTACTACTACTATGCGCGCGAGATCGCCGAAGGCCGCGGGTACGTCAGCTTCGTCACCGGCGACCCGACCGCCTACTACCCGATCGGCTTCCCCGCCATCCTGGCCGGGCTGTTCTGGGTTGTCGGCACGGCACCCCTGCCGGACGACTACATGCTCGCGGCCAACGTGCTCTACGTCGTCGTGGCCACAGCCAGCGTCGCCCTGGCCTACGTCATCGGGCGGTCGCTGTTCGGCCGGCTCGGGGGCCTGGTGGGCGCCGCCATCCTCGCCGTCTTCCCGAACCTCGTCTTCCAAGTTGCCTCGCTGCAGCTCGAGACGATGTTCATCTTCTGGTGCCTCGCGGCGCTCGCGATCGTCGTGACGCACGACTGGTCGCGCGGGCTCCCGTCGACCCGCCGGCTGTTGGCCTTCGGGATCGTCCTCGGCGTCTCGGTGCTCATCCGACCGTTTTCGATCTGGTTCATCGGCGCGCTGCTCGTCGCCGCCCTCGTGGCCCGGGCCGGGTGGGCCCGTAGCCTCCGGGCCGCCGCCGTCCCCCTGGCGGTCGTCGTCGTGATGTCCGTGCCCTGGACGGTCCGCAACGCCATCCGCATGGACGCCTTCGTCCCCACATCGACCAACACGGGCGACACGCTGTGCCTCGACCGCTCGATGGACGCCACCGGTGGGTTTCGCTGGGCCGACCACGACGGATGTGCCGATCCCGACCTGCCGGAGGTCGAGCGCAACCGCGAGAACACGCGCATGGCCATCCAGTTCGTCATCGACCACCCCACCCGGGAGCTCCAGCAGATCGCGCGACGCGCGAAGCTCATCTTCGGCAGCGACAACGACGGCGTGCTGGCGGTCCATGGCCTGGGCGGCGGGCTCGTGACGGCCGACGACACGCGCGCCGCGCTCGAGGACGCCGCCGACGCGACCTTCGATGTCGTCATGGTGCTCGCCGGTGCTGGCCTCGTCCTGCTGCTCGCGTCCACACGCCGGCACCGGCCGGAGACGACACTCGTGCTGCTCAGCATGGCGGCGCTGATCGGTGTCCCACTGCTGCTCTGGGGGAACCCGCGGTTCCACCTGCCGGTCTCGCCGTTCCTGGCAATCCTGGCCGGCGGCGCCGTGGCCGCTGGCGTCCGGGCCCTGCGACACCGAGGCGAGCTGGTCTGAACCACGCCACTGCCGGTTGGCCGAGACGTGCGTTCCTATACTCGGCCGCCATGTCTCAGGCCCGGATGCGTGTCCCCACGCTGCCCGAGACGTCTGAACCGGAGCCGGCCCCCGAGCGCCGCGACCAGGCCGAACCGGGCACCCGCGACCGACGCTGGTGGCTGGCCGGTGTCCTTCTGGTCATCGTCGGCCTCCCCCTCGTGGTCGCGGCCGTGACGCTGCGCGGGCCCCGGTGGTTCCCGGTGCTCGACCTCGCCATGACCGAGCTGCGCCTCCGTGATGTCGGCACGAGCCACACCCCGCTCATCGGGCTGCCCGGCCGCATCGGTCCGAGCCTGGCCGAGCAGGGCAGCCACCCCGGCCCGCTGAGCTTCTACCTCCTGGCCCCGCTGTACCGCGCCCTCGGGTCCTCGGCGTGGGCGATGCAGTCGGCGGCCATCGTGCTCAACCTCCTGGCGCTGGGTGCGGCCCTGGCCATCGCCGCCCGGCGCGGGGGCACGCGCCTGGTCCTGGCGGTGGGGGCCCTGTTGACCCTGCTCTCGGCCGGCTACGGGCTCACCGTCCTCACCCAGCCCTGGAACCCCTACCTCCCGCTGTTGTGGTGGCTGGTGTTCCTGCTGGCGGCCTGGTCGGTCGCCTGCGGCGACGTCGCCATGCTCCCGGTGGCCGTGGCTGCGGGGTCGCTGTGCGCGCAGACGCACGTGCCCTACCTGGGGCTGGCCGTGGGGCTGGGCGTCGTGGTCGCAGCCCTCGCCGGATGGGCGTGGTGGCGCGCCGCCCCGGCCTCGCCGGCCCGGCGGAGCGTCGTCTGCTGGGGAGTCGCGGCGGGCGTGCTCGGGGTGGCTTTGTGGGTCCCTCCCCTGGTGGACCAGGCGACCAACGACCCGGGGAACATCCGCGCCATCTACGACCACCTGGGCACGCCTGACGAGGACCCGGTCGGCCTCGGCGGAGGCGCCGAGCTGGCGTTGGCGCACCTCGACATCCCGCGCCTCCTCACCAGCGACCCCGGCGACGACGGGACGCTGCTGGACGCCTCGGCCGACGCCGACGGGGTAGCCGTCGGGCTGGCGGTCCTGGGCGTCTGGGTGTTGGCTGCGGTGGCGGCCTGGCGCCACGGCCCGCGAGCCCTGGTTCGGCTCCACTTGGTGGTGGCGGCGGCGGTTGTCCTGGGTGTCGTGGCCCTGGCGCGCATCGTCGGCAAGGAGTGGTACTACCTGATGCTCTGGGCCTGGGCCGTGACGGCCCTCATGCTCCTGGCCATCGGCTGGAGCGCCCTGGTCGTGCTGGGCCGACGGCTGGGCCCGGCCGGGCTGCGCCGGACCACCACCGCCGTCGCCGCCGTCCTCGGGGTGGCGATCGTCGCCGGAGCGGCTGCCTCGGCCGTCCAGGCCGTCGAGCTCGATCCTCCGGAGCCGCACCTGTCGGCCACGCTCGGCGCCGTCGTCCCGGGCACGATCGCCGCCCTCGAGCGGGGCGAGGGCGCGGCGACGGGCCGTGACGGCCGCTACACGGTCGTCTTCAACGACGCCGCGCACATTGGCTCGCAGGCCTACGGCCTGGCCAGCGAGCTGAGGCGCGCCGGCTTCCACGCCGGGATGCTCGGCGTGTACCACGTGCCGATCACCGACCACCGCGTGATCGAGCGGGACGACGCCACGGCCGCAGTCGCCGTCACGACCGGTCGCTACGTCGACGAGTGGCGGCTGGTGCGGGGGGCCGTGGAGGTGGCGTACGTCGAGCCCGACCCCGCCGCCCAGGCCGAGTTCGCCGAGCTGCGCACCGCGGTGATCGACGACCTGGCCGCAGATGGCCTCGACGAGCTGGCGCCGCTCGTCGACGACAACCTGTTCCGCCTGTCGATCGACGAGCGGATCTCGGAGCAGGCCGAAGGTTGGACGGCGCGCATGCTCGAGCTCGGCGTGCCCACCGCCGTGTTCATCACGCCGCCGGACGCGACGCTGTGAGCCGGCTCCGCCCACCCGCTCCGAGCCGCTCGTCGGGGCCGGCCGGCGCCTCCCGAGGCAGCGGACTCCACACCGGCGAGGTCGAGGTCATGGGTTCCGCGTTGGGGACTCGCGACCTCGCCCCCGACCTGGTGGAACCTCTCGCCTCGAAGGTGGAGCAACCCCGATGGCTTCGGCGGCTGGCGGCGGCGTGCGTGCTCGCCGCCATCCTGCCCATCGTCGTCGCGACCGTCCGGGCCGTCGCGTCGGACTGGATCGCGATCGGCGACAACGCCTTCTTCGGCCTCCGCGCCGCCGACGTCCTCACCGAGCACCACCCGTGGCTCGGCCTCTGGTCGTCCGCGTCGGTCGTGACGGGCCTCGATGTCAACCATCCGGGACCCCTGCTCTTCGATCTCCTCGCCATCCCGGTGCGGATCGGGGGGCCGGACGCAGGGGTGGCGGTGGGGATCGGCCTCCTGAACATCGCCTGCGTGGTGGGCATCGCGATCGTCGCCCGCCGCCAAGCCGGACTTGCCGGGGTCGTGACCGCCATGGCCGCCGCCGCGGCGCTGGGCTGGGCGCTGGGGAGCGAGCTGCTCTACGAACCCTGGCAGCCGCACAGCCTCCTGTTCCCCACGCTGTGCGTCCTCTTCCTGCTCTGGGCCCTGGCTTGCGGTGACGTCGCCATCCTGCCGTGGGCCGTCGCTACCGCCAGCCTGATCATGCAGACGCACGGCGGCTACCTCGCGATCGTCCCGCTGTTGGGCGCCGCCGCCGTGGCGGCGGGCGGGGTCCGGCTCTGGCGCTCGTGGCAGGCGGGCGGCGATGCGTGGCCGGCGCTCAGGCGTCGGGCCGGGCGAAGTGTTGTGGTCGCGCTGGTCGTCGGGCTCGTTGCCTGGTTCCAACCGGTAGCGGAGCGGTTCGCCGGCGAGGGACGGGGCAACCTGGAGCGCATCGTGTCCAGCGTCGGCGACGCCGGCGCCACGGTGGGCGTCGGTCACGCCCCCCGCTACGTCGCCGAGCTGGTGGCCCTGCCCCCCTGGTGGGGCCGACCGTCGATCTCGGAGTCCTTCACGCCCGGTGCGGCGCTCCCGTCCCGGGCGACGTCGCTCGTCGCCTTGGCGGTGGTCGGGGCCCTGCTCGTGGCCGGCTGGGCGATCGCCCGGCGGCGCGGCGACTCGAGCGGGGCATGGGCGGCGGCGTCGGGGGCGACGCTCGTGGTCGTCGCGCTCCTGGCGACGGGCACGATGCCGATCGGCGCGTTCGCCAACATCGCGGCCCATCAGGTGCGATGGCTGTGGCCGGTCAGTGTGTTCGTCAGCTTCGCCATCGTCGCCTCGCTGCTCGGCCTCTTGCGACGTGAGGCGCGGCGATGGCTCGTGGTCGGCACGGCAGCCCTCGCCGGCGCGTTCGCGGCGCTCAACCTGCCGTACTCGAACCCGGCGGTCGGGCCCGCCGCGGATGCGGACGCGATCGAGACGGTGCGCGAGCTGCGCCCGCAGCTCGCGCCGTTGGCCGACGAGCGCGGCGTACTCATCGACACGACGGGCGAACGTTTCGCCGAGCCGTACACCTTCCCCGTGATGGTCGAGCTCGAGCGCCTGGGCGTGCCGTGGTTCGTCGCCGATCCGGCGTTAGCCCGCCAAGTGGGCACGTCGCGGGCCCACGACGGGCAGGCGTCCTCGCGCCTGTACCTGCGCGAGGGAGACGCCGCCCGCGAGGTTCCCGCGGGTGCGGAGCGGGTCGCCTTCGTGGAGGGCCTCAGCGACGCCGAGGCCGGGGAGCTCGACGAGACGCAGGCGCGCTTGCGGTCCTTCATCGCCGACGGCGGACTGGTCCTCCGGTCCGGCTCGTCGACGGTTGAGGTGACGCCGGCCCAGCTGCGTGACGCCGACTACCTCTTCGCCTCGCGGGCCCTGGTCGAGCTCGTCACCGACGGCGCGCTCGACGTGCCGGCGCGGTGGGCCGCGTCGCTGGACCGTTACGTCGAGCTGCAGCGTGGGGCAGACTTCCTGACCGTGGCGGTGTTCGTCGAGCCGCTGAGGACCACCTGAGTGCGCGCATGACGCAGCCCGAACCCTCCACGCTCGCCAGCGAGGCGTCGGCGGCGACCCAGGTCGACGTCGTCGTGCCGGTCCACAACGAGGCGCACGTCCTGGGGGAGAACGTCGGGCGGCTGCGGAGCTACCTCTCCGACCGGTTCCCCTTCTCCTGGCGCATCACCGTGGTCGACAACGCCAGCACGGACGAGACGTGGGACGTCGCCCAGGCACTGGCCGGCAGCCTGCCCGGGGTCCGGGCGGTGCACCTCGACCAGAAGGGCCGGGGCCTGGCGCTGCGCACCGCCTGGGGCGCGAGCGACGCCACCGTGGTGGCATACATGGACGTCGACCTGTCGACGGACCTCGACGCCCTGCTGCCGCTCGTCGCACCGCTCCTGTCGGGCCACAGCGACGTCGCCGTCGGCTCGCGGCTGGCCCGAGGCTCGCAGGTCGTGCGTGGTCCACGACGGGAAGTGATCTCTCGCAGCTACAACCTGCTGCTGCGCGTCGTGCTCGGCGCGGGGTTTCGAGACGCCCAATGTGGGTTCAAGGCCCTCCGGACGGAGGCCGTGCGGGTGCTGTTGCCGCTCGTCGAGGACGACGGCTGGTTCTTCGACACCGAGCTGCTCGTGCTGGCGGAACGGTCGGGCCTACGGATCCACGAGGTGCCGGTCACCTGGGTCGACGACCCCGACTCCCGCGTCCAGGTGTGGCGCACCGCCGTCGACGACCTCAAGGGCGTGTGGCGGATCCTGCGCCACCCCCGCCGTCTGATCGACGAGGGCGTCGCGAGCGTGGCGCACAGGCCCGACCTCCCGGCCGGGCTCGGACCCCATCTCGTGCGGTTCAGCGCCGTCGGAGCCCTCTCGACCCTGGCGTACGTGGCCCTCTACAACCTCCTGCGCGCGTCACTCGGGCCGTGGGTCGCCAACCTGGTCGCCCTGCTGGTCACGATGGTCGGCAACACGCAGGCCAACCGGTTGTGGACGTTCGGGCGCCGGGGCCACCGCGACCTCGTCCGCAACCACGCTGCCGGCGGGGCGGCGTTCATCGTGGGCCTCGCCGCATCGACCACCGCGCTCGCCGTCGTGCGGGCGATGGTCGACAGTCCCGGCCGGCTCCTCGACACGATCGCACTCGTGCTGTCCGGTGTGCTGGCAACGGCGGCCCGTTTCCTGCTGTTCCGCCATTGGATGTACCGGTCGGCGCGACGCCCACCCGCTTCTGCCCGCGCCCACCTGCCATAGTGCGGGTCAGCGCGGGCAGAACGGCCGGCTGCCTGCGGTCAGCTACGCCCGGGGTTGCTGACGCGGGGCAGGACCGGGGCGTCCCGGCCGGTCCCCTGAGGCGTCTCCGCGCTCGCGGGCACATCCGACCCCGAGCGCTTCTCCTCGTGGTACTCCTCTTCGACGTTCACCGACCAGACGTCGTGATCGGTGCCGGCGACGATGTTCTCGACCGTGAGCATCGCCGTGTACATCGAGTGGTCCTGGTTGTTGTAGCGGTGCATGCCGTTGCGGCCGACCGGGTGGACGTTGGGGGCGTGCTCGGCCAGCCAGGCCCGGAGGACCTCGACGTTGGCCTGGTAGTCCATGTCGTACACCGGGTACGCCTTGGGCATGCGCACGACGTAGCCGGCCTCGACGTCGGAGGCGCTGACGAGGCCGACCGTCTCCAGCTCGCGGGCCGCCCGAGCCACCAGCTCGTCGTCGCTGGCGGTCCACGACTCGTCGCCCTCGACCACCGTGTACTCGAGGCCCAGCACGTTGCGGCCATCCTTGACCATGTAGGGCGACCACGAGCCGAAGTTCTGCACGCGCAGGGTCTTGACCTCGGGGGCGTGGATGTAGATCCAGTTGTCGTCCCACGGCACGCGCTCGGCGGGCACGACCAGGGCGACGCTCAGGAAGTCGCGGAACGCCAGGGCGTCGGCTGCCCGCTGCACGTCGGGCGGCGCGGGCGGGTCCATGGCCCTCAGCAGCAGC
>DASQUY010000055.1:0-3377 GCA_035641055.1 Acidimicrobiales bacterium
CGGGAGGCCAATCCCGACGGGCGGGTGCTGAGCCGCGACACCGGGCACGACCGCCGCTACGGCGAGAACCCCTACGCGGGCTACGACGACATCGACTCGCCCGCCTTCCTGTTCGACGGCGAGGTCGACGGCCGGCTCGCCGCCAAGGAGTTCGTGGTCGGCATCGAGCGCGGCGAGGAGCAGGTGGCGGTGCGCACCGACCACCTCGCCGACGAGGGCGTCGTCGAGGTCGAGCTCGGCGGCAGGAACCTCACCGTGTGGCACGATCCGGGCACCCGGTCGGCGCTCGATTCCGCGGTCATCGCCGAGGCCGACGACGTCGGGACCACCAGCGTGTTCGTCCCGGAGGTCGACGGCCAGGAGCTGACCTTCGAGCGCACCGACGACGGCTTCGTCGACGACCAGACCGGCAGCGCCTGGGACGTGTTCGGCACCGCCATCGACGGGCCGCTGGAGGGCAGCGAGCTGGAGCCGGTCATCCACGTCGACACGTTCTGGTTCGCCTGGGGCGCCTTCCGGGCCGAGACCCAGATCGTGCCCGAGCCGGAGCCCTGACCCCGGGAGGACACCGTGGCCAAGCGCACCTCCGCCAGGAAGCCGCCGCCCCGCCCTCGGCCCCGCACCCAGCGCGGCCGCAGCAACCGCGGCGCCTCACCCGCCGCGCTGCGGTGGGTGCTGCTCGGCGTAGGCGTCGCCATCGTGGGGATCGTCGCCTTCGTCGCCCTCGGTACCGGCGGCGACGACGCCGCCGGTACGACCGAGCCCGAGGCCTTCGACCTGCCGGCCATCCAGGGCGACGACCGGATCCGCCTCGCCGACCATCAGGGCCGGCCGGTGGTCGTCAACTTCTTCGCCTCGTGGTGCACCGTGTGCGACTTCGAGCTGCCCAGCTTCCGCGAGGTCTCGGAGGAGCTGCGGGGCGAGGTCGACTTCATCGGCGTCGACGCCCTGGAGACGGGCGACCCGATGTTCATGCCCGAGCGCCACGACATCACCTGGTGGCCGCTGGCCGCGGACATCGGCGGGCGCAACGGGAGCGGCCTGCACGAGGCCCTCGGCGGCCGGGGCATGCCGATCACCGCCTTCTACGACGCCGAGGGCAACCTGCTCCACGTCGAGGGCGGCGGCATCTCGGAGCAGGCGCTGCGCGAGCGCATCAACGAGTTCTACGGCGTCGACACGCTCTGACCTCCACCTGGGGCCAGCGTCAGCTCGTTGCGGCGCCGTCCGCGGCCTGCCGCGAGAGGAGCGCGGCGACCATCTTCCCGGCGTCGTCGACGATCGTCCGGGTGGCCCGGCTCAGCAGCAGCACTCCCAGGATCACCGGCGGGAAGACGATGTAGAACGCGGTGACGAGAGAGCCGGTGAGGTCGGAAAGCACGCCGACCAGGGGCGGGGCGAGCGCCGTGCCGAAGACGATCGAGGCGAGGGAGAACGCCGAGGCGCCCACACCGCGGGAGCTCGCGGGCACGACGTCGAGCAAGGCTGC
This sequence comes from Acidimicrobiales bacterium, assembly GCA_035641055.1. GTDB lineage: Bacteria > Actinomycetota > Acidimicrobiia > Acidimicrobiales > VFJN01 > DASQUK01. Next base: position 1,490 of record DASQUY010000055.1, read on the forward strand.
CCGCAGCCCGGGGACGGCGACCGCCCCCGCGCCGATGCCCACGAACTGGAGCACCAGCCGCAGCGGCACGAGCGCCACCGCGAACGAGATCATGAACAGCACGGCGGAGGCACAGGCTGCCCAGACGACGATGTGGATGCGGGCGGCGGGCCCCCGCCGCACGAGCAGCCGGTCGGACACGACACCGCCGCCCAGCGTGCCGATGGTGCCGCCGACACCCAGGATGCCGGCGGTGACGGCGGTGGCCTGCGTCACGCTCATCCCGGAGAAGCGCTCGTGGTACACGGCCAGCCAGAAGCCGATCCCCGACACGGTGAAGAGCAGCGCCGAGACGCCGACCAGGATGTAGCGCAGCGTGCGGATGCCGAAGATGAACCGCAGCTCGGCGGTCAGCTCCCTGACCATCTTCCTGACGTACCAGCGGAGCGGCTGGCGAGCGCCAGTCGGCGTGGCCGCCGGGCCATCTCCGCTGGGGTCGGCGGCGTATAGGAGTGGGCCGCCCCGGGCCGAGGGGCTCACACCGGCGTCGGCCAGGTCGACCTCGCCCCGGACCGGTTCGCGGAGCCGGAAGGCCAGGAACGCCAACAGCGAGCCGGGCACGCCCACGAGGATGAACGCCCAACGCCACCCGAGCGCCTCCCCCACCAGGCCGCCGAGCCCGACGCCGATGCCCCCGCCGGCGAAGAACGCGATCTGGTGGAGCGAGAACGCCCGGGCGCGCATCTTCGCTGGGTAGTAGTCGCCGATCAGCGACGTCGACGACGGATCGTCGAAGGACTGGCCGATGCCCATCAGGGCGCGGGCGCCGACGAGGTTCACGTAGTTGACCGCCGTTGCGGACAGCGCCAGCAGGCCCGTCCAGGACGTCAGCGTCCACCCGATGATGCGGGTGCGCCGGAAGGTGTCGGCCAGCCAACCCGCCGGGATCGTGGCGATGGCGTTCACGAAGACGAACACGAAGCCGAGCAACCCGAGCTGGAAGTCCGACAGGCCCCAGACGTCCTCGAGGATCGGCAGGACCCCCCGGACGATGGCCATGTCGATCTGGTCGACGAGGTTGACGCCGGCCAGGAAGAACATGGGCCAGAGCCCCGCCTTGGCGGCGACACCGGCGCGTGCCCCGAGGTCGTCCCTGGTCGACACCATGCTCAGCAGCGCCAGGCGACGGGCAGCGAGCGGAGGCCACGCAGCACGAACGTGTCGCGGCACCGCGGTCGGGCGGCCAGGCGCAGTCCGGGCAACGACCGGAGCACGGCGGGGATCGTAACCGCGGCCTCGAGGCGCGCCAGGGCGGCCCCGAGGCAGTGGTGAATGCCGGACGAGAACGCCAGGTGGGGATTGGGTTGCCGGCCGACGTCGAGCCGGTCGGGATCGGCGAACACCGAAGGGTCGCGGTTGGCGGCACCGATGAGGAGCGCGACCAGCGTGCGCGACGGGACGTGCTGGCCCCCCACGTCCAGATCCTCGAGCACGACCCGCTGAGTGAACTGGACCGGCCCCTCGTAACGAAGTAGCTCCTCGACGGCGACAGCGGGATCGACGGTCCCGTCGCGGACCCGGGCGAGCTGGTCGGGGTGGCGGAGCAGCGCCAGCAGCCCGTTGCCTACGAGGTTGGCCGTGGTCTCGAACCCGGCCACCAGCAGCAGGGCGCACAGCGACACGACCTCGGCGAGCTCGAGGCGATCGCCGGCCTCCTCGACGGCCACCAGCGCCGACAGCAGCCCGTCGGGCGAGCGCCGCGACGGGTCATCGATGAGCTCGTCCAGGAACGCCGCCAGTTCCACGGCCGCCTGGTCGCCGAGCCGGTTCTGCTCTGGATCGCGAAAGGGGCTCAGGTCGAGGCGGGGGGCGAGGTGGCGGGCCCACCGCAGCAGCCGGGGGCGCTCCC
>DASQUY010000056.1:0-3572 GCA_035641055.1 Acidimicrobiales bacterium
CATGGCGGCGGTCACCGGCAGCCCGGCGGGCGGCGGTCCGGCGGCCTCGAACCACGGGTCGAGGGCCGCCACGAGGTCGAAGCCGGCGGGCAGGTCGGTAAGCAGGCGGTGGATGGCCCGCACGGTGAGCTCGTCCTCGACCAACTCGACCACGTACGCCAGGGTGGATCTCGCGGCCCCCGGGTCGCCCTCCGACGCCTCCCGTTCGGCCCGGTAGGCGAGCGACGTCTCGTAGCGGTGGTGGCCGTCGGCGATGACCACCGGCTGGGCGGCCACGGCTGCGGCGATGGCGTCGCACGTCCCGGGGTCGTCGACGACCCAGGCCGTGTGGCGGACCGCGACGCCGTCCTCGAGCTCCTCGACGTCGGCCGCGGGCTCGCCGCCGACGGGCAGAAGGTCGGTGAGCCCCTTGGCCAGCGACAGGCCCCAGATGGCGGAGAGGTTGGCGCGACACGCCCGCAGCAGGTCCAGGCGGTCGCTGCGGGCCTTGGGGGTGGTGTGCTCGTGGGGGAGGATGTCGGTGCCGGGCGGTCCGAGCTCGAGAGCGCCGATCACGCCGGTGGTGTGGCGGTCGGCGCCGGCGTCGTCGATGTAGGACATGCGGTACACGGTGAACGCCGGACGGTCGTCACGGCAGAGCACCCCCTCGGCCCGCCACCGGGTGAAGAGGCGCCGGGCCACGGCGTAGCGGTCCTGGCCGGCCTCGTCGACGGGAAGGTCGACGTGGACGGCGTTGTAGGGGCTGCGGCCGGCGAGCTCGGCGCGCTGGCGGTCGTCGATGACGTCGTAGGGCGGGCTGAGGACGTCACCGAGCGCGACCCGCGCCGGGTCGTAGCGGATGCCGGGGAAGGGGTGGAACCGGGGCACGGGTCCATCCTGGCAGACGTGCCACCATTCCCCGGTGGCCTGGGTGCTCGACCTCGACGGAGTGGTGTGGCTGGCCGAGCGGCCGATCGACGGCGCCGCCGATGCCGTGGCCCGGTTACGGCGGGCGGGCGAGCGGGTCCTGTTCGCCACGAACAACTCGTGGGCGCGCCGCGCCGAGCAGGAGGCGAAGCTCGAGCGGATGGGCATCCCGGCCGCCGGCGATGTCGTGACGTCGGCGATGGCGGCGGCCACGCTCGTCGAGACGGGTGAGCGGGTGCTGGTGTGTGGCGGACCTGGCATCGCCGAGGCGGTGGCGGAGCGGGGCGCAGAGCCCGTCCGGAGCGGAGACGCGGACGCCGTCTTCGTCGGGTTCCACCGAGACTTCGACTACGAGCGGCTGCGCGTGGCCGCCACGGCCGTGCGGCACGGCGCCCGCCTGGTCGCCACGAACGACGATGCCACCTACCCCACACCCGACGGACCGATCCCTGGCGGCGGGGCGCTGGCGGCGGCTGTTGCCTACGCCTCGGGGACCACCTCCACGGTGGCCGGAAAGCCCCACCGGCCCATGGCCGACCTCGTGCGCCGGATGGCGGGCGGCGAGGGGACGGTCGTCGGGGACCGACCGGAGACCGACGGGGCCTTCGCCGCGGCGCTGGGCTACCGGTTCGCCCTCGTGCTCACCGGGGTGACGAGCGAGGCCGACCTCCCCGTCGAGCCGGCGCCGGACGTGGTGGCCCGGAGCCTGGCCGAGTTGGTCGCCACGTCCCCACCCGCTCAGTTGCGCCGGCCGCGGCCGCCGAACCGCCGGTCCTCGTAGCCCCCGCGGTCCCACCCCGGGGGGTAGCCGATCGGCGCCGGGCGGGGCCGCCCGACGTTGCGCAGCAGCAGCGCCACCAGAACGCCGAAGACGAAGCCGCCCACGTGCGCCACCCAGGCGACCCCCTCGTTGGGGTCGGTGAGGAACTGCAACACGAACCAGAACCCGAGCACCCACTTGGCCGGCAGGCTGACGACGGTGATGAAGAGCATGAAGATCGCCGTACGCACCCGGGCGTTGGGGAACCACACGAGGTAGGCGCCCATCACCGCGGCGATGGCGCCCGACGCCCCTACCAGGGGCACCGTCGAGTCGGTGCCGACCACCACGTGGGCGAGCGTCGCCACCACTCCGCCCGCCAGGTAGAACACGGCGAAGCCGAGCTTGCCGAGGCGGTCCTCGACGTTGTTCCCGAAGATCCACAGGAACAGCATGTTGCCGCCGATGTGCAGCAGGCTGCCGTGCAGGAACATCGACGTCACGACCGCCAGCCAGACGTTCTTGCCGGGATCGAACGCCGGTGTCGCGTTCCCGTCGATGCCGCAGGCGTTGTCCTGGCCGAAGCCGTACGTGGCGTCGACCTCGGCCTGGGTCAGCGGCCGGTTCTCGACCACCTCGCAGGGGATGGCGGCGTGCTCGAGGTTGAAGACGGCGTCGTCGATGGTGTCGGAGAACGGCGTGGGCTGCCACACGAAGTAGGCGGCGACGCAGGCGGCGACGATCAGCCAGGTGACGACCGGCGCCCGGCGCACCGGGTTGTCGTCGCCGATGGGGAACACGGCGACGACGCTACCGGTCGCTCCTGTGGCAGCGCCCGCGGATGCGAACTGGTTGTAGCTGTCCGGGATATGACCGCACAGCTACAACCAGAATTATCGTGCGCGGATCGCCACCCCTCCCGTCCGTCGCCGGCTCGACACCGAGCTCGTCCGGCGCGGCCTGACTCCCAGCCGCACCCTGGCCCGGGAGGCCATCGCCGCCGGCCACGTCACCGTCGGCGGCGCCCCGGCGCTCAAGGCTGGCCGCCTGGTCGCGCCCCACGAGCCCGTCGAGCTGCGGCACGAGCCGCCCCGGTTCGTGAGCCGGGGCGGGGACAAGCTGGACGCCGCCCTCGACCGCTTCGAGGTGCCCGTCGCCGGCGCCCGGGCGCTCGACGCCGGCGCCTCGACCGGGGGGTTCACCGACTGCCTGCTGCAGCACGGCGCCCGCTCGGTGGTGGCGGTCGACGTCGGCTACGGGCAGCTCCACGAGCGCCTCCGGGCAGACGCGCGGGTCGAGTCGCACGAGCGCACCAACATCCGCGACCTGGCGCCGGGAGACCTGGGGGCGCCGTTCGACGTCGTGGTGGCCGACCTGTCGTTCATCTCGCTGCGCACGGTCCTCCCGGCCCTGCTGGGGCAATCCGCCCCGGGGGCGCACCTCGTGCTGCTGGTCAAGCCGCAGTTCGAGGCCGGGCGAGCGGAGGCCTCGCGGGGTCGCGGCGTCATCCGCGACCCCGAGGTGCACCGCCGGGTGCTCGACGAGGTGATGAACGCGCTCCGCGCCGCCGGAGCCGCCATCATGGGGACGATGAGATCACCGCTGTTGGGCGCCGACGGCAACGTCGAGCTGTTCGTCTACGCGCGCGCTTGAGGTCACGGTGGCGGTCGTCGGCATCATCGTCCACCCCGAGCGCGAGCAGGCGGCCGAGCTGGCGCGGGACGTCCTCGCCTGGCTGCGGGAGCGCGGCCACGAGGTCCGGCTGCCGCGGCACGATGCGGCCGTCCTCGGGGAGGCCGAGGCTGGGATCGCCGAGGCGACCTTTGCGCGGGGGCTCGACGTCGCCCTCAGCCTGGGCGGCGACGGCACCATGCTGCGGACGGTGGACCTCGTGGCGGGCGAGGGC
>DASQUY010000057.1:0-2441 GCA_035641055.1 Acidimicrobiales bacterium
GAGGTCGCCGTTGGGCTCGGTCACGATCTCCGCGCCCTCGGCCTCGACGCCGGAGATGTCGCCGCGGGGCAGCACCAGCTGGATCTGCGCGGCCAGCGGGATCGGGACGTCCTCCTGCGCGGTCAGCTCCCTGCCGCTGCCGTCCTCGTACGTGATGGTCTGCGGCTGGCTGGTCGTGTTGGTGATGTCGAAGAACATCTCGATGGCCCCGTCGGCCCCGACCAGGTTGTCCGGCTCGACCCGCTCGCCGTTGACTTGATACGTCGCCAGCATCGACAGCGGCGGCGGGACGTCCGGCGTCCCCGAGCTGACAAGCTCGGCCGAGCCGTCGATCGTGGCGTCCCACGTCACCCTGTTCTCGCCGACCTCCGTCCCACCCGTGCCCGAGCGGTTCCGGAAGTCCGCCGTCGGCGTCGCGTCGGTGATCTGAACCGCGCCGTTCCCGACCACGTTCAGCGTGTCGACGAACTGCACGTTGCGCGCCGAGCCGTCCGGGTCGAGCGAGACGAACATGGCCTCGTAGTCCAGGACCGTGTTCGGCTGGCCCCCGGCCGGTGCTTCGGCCGCCGGGGCCCACGTGACCCCGAACAGCACGACCATCGACGCCAGCGCGCCGAACGAGATGATGCGCCTCATCGTGCCCCACCTCCTGCCGGAGCCGGCTTGTGGACCACGCCGTCGGCCTTCGCCCCGGCGGGTGTCTCCTTCTCGTGCGGCGGGATGTCGCTCACGCTCTCGACCCGGTCGCCCAACGCGCGCGTCGCCGTGGCGGCCAGGATCCCGGCGAACAGGCCCAGCAGGGCCACCGTGACCGTCTCGAACCCGTGCACTCGGAACGCGGTCGTGGATTCGGCCCACAGCGGCTCGAACATCCCTGCGAACGCGGCGAACCCCAGCAACAGGGCCGCCATCGGCAGCCGCCCCTTCAGCAGGATCCCGGCCAGCACGAGCACGCCGACCGCGACGCCGACGGAGATGCCCAGCCAGGCGTCGGTGAGCGGCAGGTACTCGGTGACCAGACCGAACGTGGCATAGCCGAGGCCCACCCCGATCGCCCCGGCCAGCGCGGTCATGGCCCCCCGGGCGCCGGCCACTCCGACCGCCTCCCACAGCGCCAGGCCCAGCACCACCGGCCACGCCACCGAGAGCTTCACCGCGTCGTGAAAGACGAACAGCAGCCCGGCGACGATGCCGAGGGCAAGGCCCGCGAAGATCGCTCTACGCATCGCTCGTCCCTCCCTCACCCGGTCAGCTCGGCGGCTTCGCCGAGGAACTCGAACTTGATGTCACCGCCGGCCTGGGTCCATTCGTAGAACCAGGTGTCGTCGGCATGGAAACCCTCGTGGTCGTTGGCGTCATACCGCCACTCGATGTTGGCCGAGGACTCGTCGGGCCCGAACGTGAACCCGCCGTTGAACACGTTGGCCACGGCGTCGGCGTCGGCCGAGCCGGCCTGCTCCACGGCCCGCGCCCACATCAGCACGCCGTCGTAGGTCAGGTAGGCCGCGCCGGTCACCTTGTCGGCGCCGGTCTCCGAGGTCGTCCCGTCGGAGAAGAACCGCGTCGAGTACTGCTCGTAGAAGGCCTTGGCCGCCTCCGGCAGGTTCGCCGCCCCCACGATGACCGGCACCGGCGGCGCCACGAAGACCGTGCCGACGGCGGCATCCCGGGCGAGGTCGGGGTACGTGTATGACGTCAACCCGGCCAGGCCGAGGAGTTGCGGCGAGTAGTCGAGTGACTCCGCCGCCGTGGCCACCCGGGCCGCGTACGGGCCGATGTGCGACCCGATGATGATGGCGTCGGCCCCGGCCTGCTTGGCCTTCAGGACGATCGGCGACAGGTCGAGCTCGTCCTCGGTGAAGAACTCGCGGACCGCCGGCTTCATGCCGTGCTTGCGCATGCGTGCCGTGGCCAGGTCGGTGATGGCCCGCCCGGTTTCGTTGTCCTCGGAGAGGACGGCGATGCTGGAGAAACGGGGCGCGGCGTAATCGACGACCTGGTTCACCGAGATGTCGTCGGGGATCATGATGCGGAACGTGAACGGGTTCAGGTTCTCTTTCAGCTGCGGCCCGGTGACCACCGGCATGGTGATCACCTTCTTGGCACGAACCAGCTCATCGATGGCCAGGTACGAGGTCGTTCCCGGTGGTCCGATGATGAGCGAGACGCGGTCTTGATCGATCAGCTCTCGGGCGATCTGGCTCGTCTTCGCCGGATCGAATTCATTGTCCCGGGCCACGACCTCAACTCGACTGCCGTCGATGCCGCCGGCGGCGTTGAGCTCGTCGACCGCGATCGTGACGCCCTCGCGCATGTTGCGGCCGATCGAGGCCGCCGTGCCCGAGAACGGGGCGACGAGGCCGATCTTGAGAACGCCTCCCCCGCCGGTGGTGGCTCCTCCAGCCGCGTTGCGTTCCTCGACGCACGCAGTGGCAACGAGC